>DASVMC010000898.1:0-2118 GCA_036384555.1 Niabella sp.
TACTTTGCTGATTGAGGTTCATACGCATTACCAGGGGTTTTCCCAGGCCCGCTGCCAGCTCAATAAATTTTTTCCAGGAAGGGTGGTGTCTTAAAATATAGCCGATCACCAGCTTTTTGTGCTGCCTTTTAGCTGCCTGTACCACCCGTTCGGCTCCTGCAACTGAATCTGCGAGCGGTTTTTCAATAAATACGTCACACCCGGTTTCTATCGCCTTAATTGCATAAGCCTCATGCGTATCCTGGTAGGTGTCTATACAAACGGCATCAGGAGTTGTCTGTTTCAGGGCTTCGTAAAAATCGGCATACAGCGGATAATCTGCGTTCAGTTGCTTATTAAGCATCGCATTACTATCACCTCTTGAAACCAATCCCGCAATTTCAAATTCGTTCATCTGGTGATAGGCTGCAGCATGCGAGCTGCCCATATGCCCGCATCCGACCACCAGTACTTTGATTTTAGGTTCATTCATAACTGTAAATGATTTTAACAGGTGCTCAAATATACCAAAACCTGATGATCAACCCGCATCGTATTATCGTGCATTTTAAGTATGAAAGCAGGAGGCCATTGGCCATTGAGCCAATGCATTTATTGTCTCGTTTTAATTAACTGTTCAGAAGAGGTATTTTTCGTAAATTTCGAGATCAAATAAGCATCTTATGGACTTTTTAAAGAAATTAAACCTGAAAAAAGAGAATAAAGGCACCTGTACCGGTACACAATGGCTGGGCAGAACTACAGCCGGTATCTTATCTTATACGCCTGTTGACGCAAGCTTTATCGGATCGGTCGGCCAGACCACTGAAAAAGAATACGAGGTGGTGGTAAACAAAGCACAGGCTGCGTTTTTAGAATGGCGGCAATGGCCGGCGCCCCGCCGGGGAGAAATTGTACGCCAGATAGGTGAAGCGCTGCGCAGCAACAAAGAATATCTTGGCAGTCTGGTCTCTTATGAAATGGGTAAAAGTCTGCAGGAAGGGTGGGGCGAGGTACAGGAGATGATCGATATCTGTGACTTTGCTGTAGGCCTTAGCCGGCAGTTATATGGATTAACAATTCATAGTGAACGGCCTGGCCACCGGATGTACGAGCAGTATCATCCGTTAGGCATCGTAGGCATCATCACCGCATTTAATTTTCCTGTAGCCGTCTGGAGCTGGAATACGATGCTGGCACTGGTTTGCGGGGATACGTGCATCTGGAAACCATCAGAAAAAACACCATTGTGCGCTGTGGCTTGCCTGCAGATCATTTCTCAGGTCTTTAAAAAGAACAAGGTCCCGGAAGGCGTGTGTAACCTTATTTCCGGCACCCGGGAAGCGGGGGAATGGCTGGCAAAAGACAGCAGGATTGCCCTGGTGTCTGCTACGGGTTCAACCAGAATGGGTAAAACGGTAGCGGCTACGGTAGCAGCAAGACTTGGAAGGTCTTTACTGGAACTGGGCGGCAACAACGCGATCATCATTTCAAAAGATGCAGATCTGGACATCGCAGTATTAGGAGCGCTTTTCGGAGCTGTTGGAACAGCCGGGCAACGGTGCACAACCACCCGAAGGTTAATTGTTCATGAAGCTGTATACGATACCGTTAAAAAGAAATTAAAACAGGCCTATGCCCAGTTGCAGGTCGGTAACCCGATGGACCCGAAAAATCATGTGGGGCCGCTGATTGATAAGGAGGCGGTGCAGCTATACCTGAATGCCATCAGTGCCTGCAAAAAAGAAGGTGGCAGATTCCTGGTACCGGGCGGTGTGCTGGAAGGCAAAGCCTACAAAAGCGGTTGTTATGTGAAGCCCTGCATCGCAGAAGTAAAAGCTGATTTTAAAATAGTAAAAGAAGAAACGTTTGCGCCCATCCTTTACCTTATAAGATATACGGATCTGGATGAAGCTATTGCCATACAGAACGGGGTACCCCAGGGACTTTCATCGGCAATCATGACCCTGAATCTAAGAGAAGCCGAGCAGTTCCTTTCAACTGCGGGAAGTGATTGTGGCATTGCCAATGTGAATATAGGGACTTCCGGGGCTGAGATCGGGGGCGCTTTTGGTGGTGAGAAAGAAACCGGTGGTGGACGTGAAAGCGGCAGTGATGCCTGGAAAAATTATATGCGCC
>DASVMC010000899.1:0-5202 GCA_036384555.1 Niabella sp.
AACCCTTTGCATCCTGTTCATCATCTGGTTGCTCCAAAAAATGCGGAAGAAGATCAGACGCCGCAAAGTGATTCCTCCGGGTTGATTTACCGGTTACGCGGTAGCTCTCACCATCTCTCTTTTTCCGGGTGGCCCTTTTAGCTTTTCTACTTTAAATCCTGCCTGTAGCAGGGCTTTCCGTACAACCGATTTAGAGCAATAGGTGGTTAAAACGCCTCCCCTTTTCATCCGGCTGATTATCTTTTTAAAAATCGCTTCTGTCCAGAGTTCCGGCTGATCATCCGGGGCGAAGGCATCAAAGAAACAAAGGTCAAATAATGCCTCAGAATGCCATTGAGCCAGATCTTCCTGCAACTTTTCAAGGATAAAATACCCGTTAATGGTTACCGCCTGATTCCAGGCGGCCTGCCTGATCGATTGGTACAAAAGTTCTGCATCCAGCCTGCTGCCATAATTCAGCTGGTCAAGTATTGTCTCATTCAAAGGAAACAGGTCTAATGTTGTGTACCGAACCTTTATTTTTAAAGCATTTGCTTTAATAGCCGTAAGCAATGCATTGAGCCCCGTTCCAAATCCCATTTCAAAAATGGCTATTTCATCCGGTTCCTGATGTTCCTGATAGTATTGGAACCCGGCATCCATAAAGATATGGTTCGACTCGGTGTACGCCCCAAAAGTAGAATGAAAGGTAACAGCCGTATTTGTCAGCTTCACCGAATGCGATCCATCGGACGTAGTTATTATAACAGGTGCGGCTTCTTTCACGTGTTCGTTTTTATTAGTTACTCAACTGTCTGAATCATCATCTTATTTCACGATCCCGGAACCCGGAGTATAACAACTTTACCATCCATTGTCGTTACCACTATCGAATGATCATTTATAAACTGCAGGTCGTGCACCAGGCAGTTGGCCACTTTATGCACCCAGATCGTTTTTCCTGTTTTCCGGTCAAATGCAGCAATAACGCCCTTATCACTAAAAGCATACACGCGCCCCTTCCGCTCAATAATTTTTGACGGGTTCAGCTCGTAATTAAACACATTGTCCGTTCTCCAGACAATAGCAGCAGTGTCGGCTTTTGTATCCACTCCTATCAGATATCCCTGCATTGTTTTTGCAAATACGAGCGCATGATCCCCGGATACGCCCAATGATTCCCGCACCCAATCCGCATCCCATTTATGTTTCCATAAGAGTGCTCCGGTGTTGGCATCCAGGGCCCTCATAAAACGATCGGGCGACACAATAAATAGCTTATTATTCGCAAATACAGGCGTACAGGAGGCGGGGGAAAACATACGGTTACTATACCCGTTGTTGTATACCCATTCAGCCTTGCCGGTTTTACTATCAATGGTGTACAATTCATTTCCCCAGCTGCCAAAGATCAATTGACCATTGTGATATAAAGGCGCCGCTTTTATGAAATTCTTTACACTGTCGTATTCCCATATGATTTTTCCGGTTTTTAAGTCCAACGCCCTGAATTTCCCTTCTGAAGAACCTACGAACACTTTATGCTCCCGGATAACAGGCGTTGCTACAATTGCCTTGGATGTGGGAGTTGCCCAAAGCAGCTTCCCGTCCATGGCGTTTAAGCAATACACCGTTCCGTCCGTTGATGGAATGACCAGGTATTGCTCCTGAATAGCAGGAGCTGCATATATTTTGCCATTGGTAACAAAACGCCAGCGCACTTTATTCGTTTCCGGGTCCAGTGCCAGGATGCGCCCCCGGCTATCCGGCGTGATAATTATACGGCTTTTATACAAAGCAAACCCATTACCGATATCAGAAGAATCCTGGAACCGCCAGGTTTCCTTCACCTGTGGGTAGCGTTCATTAATGGCGTAAGAGGGCCGGGGATATTTCGAGGCTTCTTTTTCAAAATGATGGTCCGATAAGGGAACCGTAGCCCAAGGTTCTTTCAATTGTACGCCAGGGGTTCGCTCCCGGTAAATTATATTGCCGTTGATGAAGGTCACAATATTATACCCGCCAATACTATCCTTCGCTCTTAAATTAGAACGGCCCATGATTGCCGGAATCCCCTCAAAGTTGTACTGGTGGTTCTGGTGCCCGTGGCCGCAGAGGTATAATTGAATATTATGTTTCTTTAACCGGTCTGCCACTTCATACCAGTTATTCAGGGACGAGTCCAGCGGGTAATGATCTACAAAAATGACCGGCTCCCGGGCAGGTATTGTCGCAAGCACCGAATCCAGCCAGACAATATTCCCATAAGGGATCTGGCCCGGGCTCATTTTCATATTGGGTCCGCAATTAGCTCCCAGAAAATGAATCCCTTTATAGTTAAATACGAATACCTCGTTACCAAATACCCGGTTAAACGTATTCGTTCCGCTCTCGGACCAGTTATCGTCATGATTTCCCGGAATAATATATAAAGGCTTATTCAGTGAATCCAGTATCTGTTTAGCCAGTTTTATTTCAGCATCTGCGCCAAACTCGGTGATATCGCCCGAAGCGATCACAAATTTCAGGTCAGGATTGGCATTGATATCCCGGACGGTCCTTCGCAGATCCTCGTCCGCGTTAGCTGCACCGATATGTAAATCAGATATATGCGCAAACTGGAAAGAAGACTGCGCAGCAGCCGGTTTTATAAAAAAACTGCAAAGGAGTATATAAAGGATCCGTTTCATTAAAGCAAGATAGGCAAGATATACGTACCGGCAAATCCGCCTGTCAAAAAACAGGAGCCGGTTTAGTTAAGGAGGAACCGGCTCAGTTCAGCTACAGTTGTCAGTAAATGATCTGCCTTGTTTTCTACCAGTTCGGCTTCTGTACCATACCCGTAAAGCACCCCTGCCGCGGTTACGTTGTTGTTCCGCGCTCCAATGATATCATATTTCCGGTCGCCCACCATGATGGTCTCCGCCGCATGCAGCTGGTGTGTTACTAAAGTGTGCCGGATCAGCTCCGTCTTATCCGGCAGGGTATTATCCAGCCGGCTGCCGGTAATGCCCTCAAAAAAAGACTCCAGGTCAAAATGGCCGATGATCCTGCGGGCAAATACCTCCGGTTTGGAAGTAACCACAAACAATCGGTGCTTCTTTGCCAACTGTTCCAGCATTGCACTGATACCTGCATACACCTGGTTTTCGGCCCATCCTTTTTCGCTGAAATATTCCCGGTAAAGCGCTACGGCTCTATTGGTATCAGCAGCGGTCAGTGCATATCGGGTGCTGAAGGTATGCTGCAGCGGAGGTCCAATAAACCGGGAAAGCTCATCAGGACGGGGCTCTTCCAGCTCCATCTTTTTTAATGCATACAATACGGAATTGATGATTCCCCGGCCGGAGTCAGTGAGGGTACCATCCAGATCAAAAAATATATTCATCATCTGCAAATAAAAATAAAACCTGTGAAACAAGCAGTTATTGCAAGTAACACAGGTTTGTGGAGGCGACCGGACTCGAACCGGTGTCCAAACATATTCCCCAAAAGCTTTCTACATGCTTATTTCTTGTATTAATTGTCGGCAATAAACAGGAAAAGAACAAACCGATTTACTACTTAGCTGGATGATCTTAAGTTACAGTCACAGCCTTCTGTAACAGCATTCTGTATTTAGTTGATGAGTCGGCGGCGGAGCGTGGTAACAGAACAACCGGCTCAACGCGGCCCAAATGACTACTTAATCACTGATTAGGCAGCCATGGCATATTGATTATTGCCATTTATAGTTTGAGTATTCAGATTAACGGGCTAATTACACAACGCCCGGCATGCTTCCACTCTCAAAGATCTACGCTGTCAAAACCAAACGCCCCCATAAAGATTATTGGTCTTTGGTTTTCAAGAATCAGCCTGCAAAGATACGGATTAATCGGAAAATTTATATGGCTCAATTAAACGCAGGACAATCACAGGCTCTAATTAGTTAATTTACGCTGTCAATCCGGATAGCTATCAGGACAAACGCCTTATGAAGGTCATTGATCTGTTATTTCCCATAAAAACCAGATCAAAATTAAAACGCTCCGTTCCCGGTTGCTACCGCCATGCGGTATTATAGAAACAGTTGCTGCGCGGCCATGCTAATGAGTCCTGCGGTATTTTTTACTCCAAATTTCTGCATCAGGTTTTTCCGGTGGGTGTCTACTGTCAGCGGGCTTAAAAAAAGTTCATCGGCAATTTGGTTGCTTGTTTTGCCTGCGGCTATCATTTGCAATATTTCTTTTTCCCTTTTCGTCAGCCGCGGCAATTGCGGTAGTTCGTTCTTTGCGGGGGAGCTGATAATTTCATTCACTTCCTTACTGAAAACAATCGTACCATCCAGTGCTTTAAAAATAGCTTCCCGGAGCTGTTGCAGCGAAGTGTTTTTTAATAAATACCCATTGGCGCCGTTTTGTATAGCTGTCAGGATAATACCCCGTTCTGCAATATTACTCAGCATCAGCACAATAGTTTGCGGAGCCTGTAATTTGATCTGCCGGCACAGGTCCATCCCATTGCTGTCCGGCAGGCTCACATCCAGCAGCACAATATCGATTTCGTTGGTTTGTATATGTTCTAAAAAAGACTGCCCGTTTTCAAAAAGACCCGCTATTTGCAGCATTGCATCTCTTTGCAGCAGGGTTTTAAGCCCTTCCATAATCAGCGGGTGATCATCAACAAAAGCAATCTTTAACCTGCTATCCTGCATAACTGTTGAGTTCAATATTGATGGTGGTTCCTTCGCTGGCCTGAGAATGTATTTCCAGCTTTCCTTTCAAAAAAGCCACCCGGTTTTTAATATTGCTCCAGCCCAGGCCCTTTTTTGTATCCAGTACAGCAGTATCAAACCCCGTACCATTGTCTTCTATCGTAATTAAAAAAAGAGGACCGTTCTGGCTGCATTGAACCAGGATCCTGCCGGCATGGGCATGTTTCACTGCATTGGAGATCAGCTCCTGAATAATACGGTAAATATTTGTCTGATTGGATAGAGGTATATCCGTTGCAATATTCATTGCCTGAAAGCTCACCTCCATTTTAGGCGTATTATACGCTTCACACAAGTCTTTTAGGGCCATTTCCAGGCCCAGTTTTAACAAGGTATCCGGCATCATATTACGGGCGATACGGCGCAGTTCAATAATCGAATTATCCAGTTGCCCAATAACCCTGTTGAGTTCATTGTCCTGGGCAAATTCCTGATATGTATCTTCCATTCCTGATAAATTTAATTTT
>DASVMC010000900.1:0-3938 GCA_036384555.1 Niabella sp.
ATAGTGTCATCATAGCAGATGAAGCCGCCGCTGGAGCAATCCGGTAGGTGCCGGTCACTGTTACACTAAATACTTAATTCCAAAAATCATGTCAGATTCATTACAGATTCAATCAGCCGGTAAAGAAGCCCATACTTATGATGCGATCGTGATCGGTAGCGGCATCAGCGGTGGATGGGCAGCAAAAGAACTTTGCGAAAAGGGACTAAAAACACTGGTGCTGGAGCGGGGACGTAATGTGGAGCATTTAAAGGACTACCCGACTATGAACCTTAGCCGGTGGGAGTTGTCACATCGCGGACAAATAACGGAAGCACAGAAAAAACAAAATCCGCTGATTTCAAAAGCAGCGGGTTATGATGAAACGACCCGGCATTTTTTTATACAGGATAAAGAACATCCTTATATACAGGAAAAACCGTTCGACTGGATACGGGGCTACCAGGTAGGAGGAAAATCGCTGACCTGGGGAAGAAGCTGCCAGCGCTGGAGCGACTGGGATTTCTCTGCGCCTTTGCGGTACGGGTATGCTACGGACTGGCCCATCCGCTATGCCGATATAGCTCCCTGGTACAGTCATGCCGAACGGTTTATCGGCGTTTGCGGTTCGGCCGAAAATATAGAGTCGATGCCCGATGGTGAATTTTTACCGCCAATGGAATTCAATGCAGTAGAAAAGCATTTTAAGAAAACCATCTGGGAGCAATACAAACGCTACTATATCCCCGGCAGGTGGGCACATATCACCGAAGAAAAAGATATTTATAAACAGCAGGGGCGTGCACAATGTCAGAACAGGGACCGTTGCATGCGTGGCTGTCCGTTTGGTGGCTATTTCAGTTCTGTAAGTTCTACGCTTCCCTGGGCAAAAAGGACAGGCAATCTGACCATACGGCCATTTTCAGTAGTGCATTCTGTAATTTATGACGAACAGCAGCAACGGGCAACCGGCGTGCGGGTAATTGATGCGCAGACCAAACAGGCTACTGAATTTTTTGCAAAGATCATTTTTGTAAATGCCTCTGCGCTGAACAGTAACCTCATTCTCCTTAATTCAACATCCAGCCGTTTCCCCAATGGACTGGGGAATGACAATGGTCTTATGGGGAAATTCATTTGTTTTCATAATTACAGGGGGAGCATGAATGCCGATTTTCCGGGTATGGAAGACCAGTATTATAAGGTGCGCCGTATAACAGAATGCGTGATCCCTAATTACCGGAACCTGAAAGCGCTGGAAACGGATTTTAAAGGAGGCTATGTTATTTTCAGTGGCGGATATCGCAAAACAAAATATTATGAAGAATCGGAAGGGATCGGGGCAGCCTATAAGCAAAGTCTGGAAGAGCCCGGGGGCTGGGGCATGTATATGTATATGCAGGGTGAAACCATTCCAAAAGAAACCAACCATGTACGGCTGAGTGATACGGAAAAAGATGCATATGGCATGCCCCTGCTGGTCACATCCGTTGACTATGACGATAATGATGATAAAATGGTCGCCGATTTTTTAGCACAGGGCACCGAAATGTTTAAAGCGGCAGGTGCCACTAATATTCAGACGAACGACAGCAAACAGCCTCCGGGGCTGGACATCCATGAAATGGGAGGAATACGAATGGGACACGATCCGAAAACATCCTTGTTAAATGAATGGAACCAATTGCATCATTGCAAGAATGTTTTTGTAACAGACGGAGCCTGTATGACCAGTACCGGCAATCAAAGTCCTTCTATCTTATACATGGCATTTACCGCGCGCGCCGTGGACCATGCAGTTGGAGAATTAAAAAAAGGAAATTTATAAAATGAGCAATTGCGGTTTGAATTTTTAGAAACCAGCTAGAGGATCGCTGTTGAGCAGCCCTGCGTCGCACACTTCAGCAGCAATGCTTCTCTTGGGCTTTTTGTTTTTTACTTCCGGGGTAATTGCTCAGGAGCTGTCCGCCCATTTGGAAGGTAAGGCAGGGCGCACTTATTGCAACCCGGTCAATATTGACTATGGGTACACCCCCATTCCCAATTTCAGTGAATGGGGAAGGCACCGGGCAACGGCAGATCCGGTGATTGTAAATTATAAAGGGGATTATTATTTGTTTAGTACCAACCAGTGGGGTTATTGGTGGAGCAGTGATTTGCTGAACTGGAAATTCGTTTCTAAAAAATTTCTGCGGCCCTGGAATACCAATACCTATGATGAGCTATGCGCACCCGCAGTAGGCATTGTAGGCGATACGATGCTGGTATTTGGTTCTACCTATACCCGGAATTTTACGCTCTGGATGAGTACCGACCCCAAAGCCAATGAATGGAAACCACTGGTGGATTCATTTGAAATAGGCGGCTGGGATCCGGCCTTTTTTACAGATACAGATGGGCGGTTTTATATGTATAACGGCAGCAGCAATGTATACCCCGTCTATGGTATTGAACTGGACCGGAAAACATTTCAGCCGATCGGTACCCGCAAGGAATTGTATTTTCTGCAGAGCTGGCGCTATGGCTGGCAGCGGTTTGGGGAATATTCGGATAACACATTCCTGGATCCGTTTATTGAAGGTGCATGGATGACGCAGCACAATGGAAAATATTACCTGCAATATGGTGCGCCGGGAACAGAATTCAGCGGCTATGCAGACGGAGTTGTGGTAGGAGATACGCCCCTGGGCCCTTTTACACCCCAGTCAGACCCTTATAGTATGAAAGTAGGAGGGTTTATAAGAGGCGCGGGACATGGCGCCACCTTCCAGGACAATTTTAAAAATTACTGGCATGTTTCTACAGGGATCATTTCTGTAAAAAATACGTTTGAGCGCCGCATCGGTATCTGGCCGGCCGGTTTTGATAAAGATGGATTGATGTATTGCAATACGTCGTTTGGGGATTATCCTACCTATCTGCCTTCTTCGCTGGACGGGGAAGTAGGTGATACAATGCGTTCGCTGTTTACCGGCTGGATGTTGCTGAACTATAACAAACCGGTACAGGTTTCTTCCACCCTGGGCAGCTATGTGCCCAACAATGCAGTGGATGAACTGATAAAAACCTACTGGAGCGCTAAAACAGGCGGTAAGGGAGAGTGGATCCAATCGGACCTGGGAACCATTGCAACAGTGCATGCGGTTCAGATCAATTATGCCGACCAGGATGTGGCATCGGACCGGCTGGGGAAAGTAGCAGGTCAGTATCACCAATACATCCTGTATTATTCTGTTGATGGTAAAAAATGGAAGGTGCTGGTTGATAAAAGCAATAATAAAACGGATGTACCGCACGATTATGTGGAACTGGAAAAGCCGGTACAGGCCCGTTTTGTAAAACTGGAGAATATCCATATGCCCACAGGCAGATTCGCTGTCAGTGGACTGCGTATTTTTGGCAATGGCAATGGAAATAAACCGGGTGTTGTAAAGGATTTTATCGTATTGCGTACTGAAAAAGATAAGCGCAGTGCCTATATAAAATGGCGGCCGGTTGATAATGCCTACGCCTATAACATTTATTATGGTATTGCTCCGGATAAATTGTACAATTGCATTATGGTGCATTCCAATAATGAATACTGGATGAAGGCAATGGATGCACAAAAACCGTATTATTATTGTATCGAAGCAATAAACGAGAATGGAGTAAGTGAAAGGAGTAAAGTGCTAAAAGTAGATTAAATTCGTACCTGCAGTATACAAAAAGAACAGAATGCTGTATGATCTGTGGGCAATGAGCACAGGAGCTTAGTTAAGTAATTGAAAAATGAATTAAATATGAAGAAAATCTATCTGTTTGTTTTGTTGTTTTTTATCCCTGTAACCGTATTACTGGCCCAGGAGGCTCCTTTTTATAAGGATATTCAACATTTTAAAGCACTGGATAAAGAAAATCCTCCCCCCAGGAATGCAATCTTGTTTATCGGTAGTTCTTCTTTTACCAAATGGACAGAT
>DASVMC010000901.1:0-2903 GCA_036384555.1 Niabella sp.
CGCCGTCGTTAAATCTCCTGTTATTGCTCTGCGCCAGTCGCTGATATTGGTTTCTTTTACATCCTTGTTGAATTTCTGCTTTATGAATCCTTCGAGGAACTGTAAAACAGAAGTATGGTCACATATTTCCGAAAGCACCTGGCCGCCACGGCTCCAGGGCGATGCAATTAAAAGGGGGACGCGAAACCCAAGTCCGACAGGGCCTCCGCGCGCTTCCCGCTTAGGGATGCCTGCATTCAATTCACTTTCAAGGCGGATATATTCCACATCGGTATCAATGCCAGGCGAACATTTCCCTGTTGAAGGATCGAGCGGATCGGGAGCTACATAAGGAGGCATGTGATCGAAGTAGCCATCATTTTCATCGAATGTAACGATAAAGATCGTTTTCTTCCATACTTCAGGATTTTGTGTAAGTATGTTCAGTACTTCGGAAAGATACAAAGAGCCGTACCAGGGAGCGCTGGGATGGTCTGAAAAATTCTGAGCCGCCGACAACCATGAAACAGTCGGTAACTGGCCGGACGCTACATCTTTCCGGAACTGATACAATACATCTCCTTTAGGCACGAGAAGCTCTCTTTTTTCGCCATCCTCTTCATAGCTTAAGGTCGTCACTTCATGATAATAGGGATCACCCGAATTGATAGTAAAAGCCCGCTGATACAGGCTTTTTTCTTTTGCAGATAGCTTGTCATAATTCTCCCTGCTGAAATCAATTACTTCTTTCCTGGCTTTGTCCAATACTCCTTTCTTTTTTATAAGCGCAGCCTGCATTTTGGTAAATGATGCATCTTCAGCAGGGGTTAATTTGAGTTTTTGCTGCAGCTCTTTTATTTCATCAGGAAGGGTACCGATCTGCCTATGCAGGGTTTGAATATAGCGTTGGGAGAACCTCACATTGTAGCTGGCAAACCATTCCAGTGGATTACAACCGAAGTTGGCTAGCCATGCACGCTCATCACCTGTAAAGCCACCTCCGCAATCTATATCGTTCTGATAAAATTTCCAGGATATTCCCTTCTCCTCAAGCCGCTCAGGAAAGGTGTCAAAATGTAATTTACTCCAGCTGTTCTCACTCAAATTCCTGATCAGCGCCGGCGACTGACTGTTTTGTTGCTCGCGTATGGTACCCGTCCATAAGAAAAGACGGTTAGGGTTGGTGCTGGTCATGGCAGAGCAAAAGTTATGATCGCCTACCGTAAAGGCATCTGCCATGGCGTAATAAATTGGAATATCTTCCCGGTTGTAGTATCCTAACGTAAGGGGTGAATCAGCAAATCTTTTATCCCGCACCTGTTTGGCTTGAAGCCACTTATCATATTTTCCAAGATTATTGGCATCTACCTGGCTTGAACGGGAGTGGGGTGTAGAGCCAATCCAGGTGGCGCTTGTATTGCGGATATCAAAACGAAAAGGAGTGTACGTTTGGCCTGCATCGTTGGTCTGCATCCATACCAGGTTCTTATCCGGAAGCGTAATTGCCCGTGGATCGTTGAAGCCGCGCACGCCCTGCAATGTACCGAAGCAGTGATCGAACGAACGATTTTCCTGCATGAGGATTACGATATGTTCCGCATCCAGGTAGGTGCTGCCTTTCTTCGGGTCTATCGCCATTGCCCGCTGAACGGAGTCGGGCAATACAGCCCCTACTCCCGCAACGCCTGAAGCCAGCATGGCTTTTTTTAAAAAGTCTCTTCTTGTATCCATAATTTATAGTTGAAGATTTAATCATACAGCTGTGCATTAAACAGATCCCAGCGGCGGGTAACGGCTTCCTGGATATCCGGCAGAACAGGAATGGTAAATTTTAAAGGGGCGCAACTTTGTAAGATAAGAATTACTAAAATACTATTCAGGATTCGCATATTTTTCTTTTAATAAGGGATGATGATTTTGCAATAGCTTGTTTACATCCGGATGCCGTCAGTGCGGCAGCGACCGGTAATAATTGTTCAGCGCCTGTACAGAGTCTAACTGGTAGGCCCTTACCGAGGGCGTCACAGCCCAATCCTGCATGTAACCCGTAGCCCCACCAAGCGGATCAAAAACCCATAGAGCTGATAACTGCACCGCATTGCTTTTGATGGCATTGATATATTCTGAAAATTTCTGTGCTTTATTTCCTGTATAGGATTCGGGCACACCATATTCCCCGATAAACAGCGCCCGGGTAAACGCATCTGCTTTTGTTTTAGCGCCGGCAATGATATTAGCCATAGTAGTGTTATAAGAAGTAGCAGCTTCATTCTCCAGATACGGATGTATGGTCACTGTACCCAGGTTCCCGTTCTGCCAGAGCATTGCTGTTTCCAGCTCCTCTTTGTTACTGCCTGCCCATATACCATTGTAGCGGGATAATGCACCCCAGGTTGGGGCTGTATTGCCGCTGAATATGGCCCGGTTGGGAAGTGATAGCTGGTTCTCAAAATAGCGGATCAATCCCTGGAATTTATTATACGCAGCATTCAACTCTTTGGAGTGCAGCGTATCTTCAAAGGAACGCGTGGTGGGTATACCACCTGTTCCGCTGGCACTGGTAATAGGATACAGCCATTTTTGTTGCTGAAAACTCATACCAACAGGGTCTGTTTTTATATTGGTTTCATTTCCGAATTCCCAGGCCCAGATTGCCTTATTATTTCCATAACGCGTTATCATTTTTTGTATGTAGGCCGTTATGAAGGCATTGGTTTTATTACCTGCATCTCCCAGGTGTGCCCAGGCCCCCACCTTTTCACCTACAAAATCCGGAATGGAGGAGTGATTCCAGAAAAAAGAGGGTATTAAACCAACATTATGATCGCCTGCAAATTTTACAAATGAATCCAATTTTGTAAAGTAATCTGTTTCACTATTTTTATAATAATTCAGATCATCCGGATAAAATGCCAATACACTAA
>DASVMC010000902.1:0-4782 GCA_036384555.1 Niabella sp.
TGCTGATATGGCCATTCATAATGTGATAGGAGACAGCTTCCGGGGCGCCACCTGGGTATCCGTTCATAACGGAGGGGGTGTGGGCTGGGGTGAAGTGATCAATGGCGGGTTCGGACTGGTGCTGGACGGAACAGCGCATGCTGAAAAACAGCTGGAACTACTCTTGTTTTATGATGTGAATAATGGTATCGCACGCCGCGCGTGGGCGCGCAATACGGGTGCTATGCAGGCGTTGGAACGGGAGATGCAGCGAAGCCCCCGGTTAATAGTTACGAAAGCAACCCTGGTAAATGATCAGGTACTGGAATCTTTATTTTAGACCCGTTGCATAAAACGGTCTGCTTAAAACCTATTGGAATAAATGGAATTAACAATCGCCAACACTTATCAGACGGCATCCGCTGAAAAATGGGCCGGAAGGAGAGATGGGGAAGGTCCAGCCTTTTGGCGCTGGGGACAGGCTGTGCAGCTCCTGGATCTGAAAGAGACACCGCCTGCATTAGAAAATGCGTTTGTAATAATCGGCTATTGTTGCGATGAGGGGGTACGCCGTAATCAGGGAAGGATAGGTGCGGCAAAAGGACCTGATCATATCCGGGCAGTATTGAAAAACCTGCCGGTGCATCATACTTCTGCTGTAAAAATTTATGATGCAGGTGATATTCACTGCCCCGGGCGCAACCTGGAAGAAGCACAAAATATTCTGGCGCAGGCTGTCAGCTGTATTATTACAGCGGGCGGTTTCCCGGTAGTACTGGGTGGTGGTCATGATGTTGTCTATGGCCATTTTACCGGACTGCTGAGCAGTGTTGATAAACAGCAAAAAATAGGGCTCATTAATTTTGATGCGCATTTTGATCTGCGGGAGCCGGGCAATGAAGGAGGTAATTCGGGTACCGGTTTTTACCAGATCGCTATGGATGTAAAGACCCGGGGAAACGCTTTTCATTATTTGCCCATTGGCATTCAGCGGATCAGTAATACCAAAAAACTTTTTGAGACTGCGGAGGCACTGGGTGTAACATTTATTGACTCGTTATTAATCAGTGCGGGCAATCTGCAGTACCTCCTGCCACGGCTGCAGCAGTTTCTGGATCTTGTTGATCTTGTTTATTTGTCAGTAGACCTGGATGTGTTTTCAGCAGCACAGGCGCCGGGTGTCAGCGCTACTGCATTTAACGGAATAGAGCCGGGGCATTGTTTTTTTACACTTTTACGGATGATTTGTCAATCCGGAAAGTTAAGATCGCTGGATATTGCCGAATTGAATCCTGCTTATGATATTGATAACAGAACTGCTAAGCTGGCAGCAGACATCCTGTTCACTGTATTACTGGAATTATAAAAGCTTTTACTATAACCGAATGGAGACCCGCGTTTTGTAGTAAGCATATACAGGAATAAAGAGAACAGCAGAAAGCATAACGGAAATCGGGTGAAACGTTTTTTATGAAATTACAGGATTGTTGTATTTTACAGAATGCTTCATCAATTTCCACTGTATCTGGGTATTATTATTTTTATAGTACTCCTGGTGTTGTTAGCGAACCGGGTTAAAATAGCCTATCCGATCGTACTGGTTACAGGCGGTTTGCTGCTGAGTTTTATACCAGCGATGCCGGTGATCAGCATTGACCCGGATCTGATCTTTATTATTTTTCTGCCGCCTTTATTATATGAGGCCGCATGGAATACGTCCTGGAAAGAGTTCTGGCGCTGGCGGCGCGTTATTTTCAGTTTTGCTTTTTTGATTGTGCTGGTCACTTCTATGGTAGTGGCCTGGGTTGCCAGCAGCTTTATACCGGGCTTTTCATTGGCGCTGGGCTTTTTATTAGGAGGCATTGTATCTCCGCCGGACGCGGTCAGCGCGGCTGCGATCATGAAATATATAAAGGTGCCTAAACGCATGCAATCCATAGCAGAAGGCGAAAGTTTAATGAACGATGCTTCAAGCCTTATTGTTTTTCGTTTTGCACTGATCGCTGTTGAAACCGGTCATTTTGTTTTTTATAAAGCTGCGGGCAGTTTCTTTTTAGTAATCTTTGGTGGCGTTGCGGTTGGATTGCTGATTGCGTATATTTTTTACTGGTTGTTTAAAAAATTACCAACAGACGCCAATATAGATCTTGTATTTACACTGGTAGCGCCGTATATTATGTATACTGCTGCTGAAACGGTTGGTGTATCCGGTGTGTTGGCCGTGGTTTGCGGTGGTCTTTTCCTTGCCTCAAAACAGGAAGTATTAAGCAGCAGCTCAAGGCTGCGCAATTCTAATGTGTGGTCTGCATTGGCCTTTGTACTCAACGGATTGGTGTTTATGCTGATCGGATTAGAGCTGCCGGTTATTGTAAACAATCTGGATGGCGTTTCTCTGATAGATGCGGTGGGGTATGGGCTGCTGATTGCAGGGGTATTGATTATTGGCCGTATCTTATCTACCTTAGGCTCCTCTGTATTTACGACTTTTGCCAGCCGGTTTATAACAGTTGCTGAATCTCATCCGGGTTTTAAAGGCCCGTTATTATTGGGATGGACGGGAATGCGGGGCGTGGTATCATTGGCTGCGGCGCTTTCTATCCCTACTGTAATCACAGGTACAACGACTCCCTTTCCCCAGCGTAGCCTTATTTTGTTTATTACATTTATTGTAATACTGGTCACCCTTTTGTTACAGGGACTCACCTTACCCTGGCTGGTAAGATTATTGAAGTTAAAGGAACAGGACCACCCGGATGAAGGAAAGGAAAATAAAGAGATCTATCACCGTTTAGCGCGGGAAAGTAAAAGATACCTTCAGGATCATTATGCTGATGAAATAACGGCGCACCCTGCATTGGGCCAGCTGATTACCCGCTGGGAGAATACCGAATGGTTCCTGGAGAACGAGATACAGCATTCGGGCTATAAAAAGATCTATTTAGACCTTATCCGGCAGCAACGGGAATGGCTGTATGAATGGAATGGGGATATTACCGTAGAGGAAACCCTTATCCGTCAACATTTGTTAAGACTGGATCTGGAAGAAGAAAAGTTACGGTTGAGCTAACTGGTTTAACTACTAGAAAATGCTTATTTGTTGACCGGTAGGGTCAAAAGCTGGCGCTGATCACTCTTAATACGTTACCTCCTAAAATTTTCCGGATCGATTTTTTGGAATACCCGCGTTTGACCAGTTCTGCTGTCAGAGCAGGATAGCAGCTTACATCTTCCAGTCCTACGGGCACTGAAGTAATACCATCAAAGTCAGAACCAATGCCTACATAATCGTCGCCCACCAGTTTTACAATATAATCAATATGATCTGCTATATCTGATACGGTTGGCCGTAACGGCTCAGTTTCTTCCCTGTAATAGGCGTGCCATTGTTTCCTGGTTTCGGTTGAATCGTGGGTGAGCGCGTATACAGAATCTATAAATTGTTTTCTGTAATGCGTCAGCTCTTCCGATCTTTCCGCATACTTCCGGCTGACAAAACCCGAGAAAAAATTAATACAGATAACACCGCCGTTTTTCGCTACTGCCTTTATCTGCCCGTCTTTTACGTTCCTGAATACGGGGCAAATGGCATAAACAGAGCTGTGCGAAACAATGACGGGTTTGGTACTTGCGGCTATGGCATCATAAAAAGTTTGCTCTCCTACATGAGCCAGATCAACCAAAACGCCCAGCTCATTTAGTTTGCGCACTATTTCCCTGCCAAATTCGGTAAGCCCTTTGTGTTTTAATGTATCTCCGTGCAAAGTTTCATCCATAGCACTTGTTGCCCAGGGAGTGCTGTTGTTCCAGGTAAGTGTTAAATAACGCATGCCCCGTTGCTGAAGGGCAATCAGCTTATTCATATCATTTTCGATCATATGACCACCCTCTACGCCAATCAACGCTACAATTTTCTGATCATGGATGCCTTTTTGAATATCCTTTGAGGTTTTAGCAAGCACCAGGGATTGTGGGTTTCTCTGAATGGTTGCTTCAAGGGAATCGATCTGGTCATTGGCATCAGCATACAAACCTGCTTTGCTCCGTGGCTCCGGATCTGTAAAAACGGAAAAAAACTGAACATCCAGGCCGCCTTTTTTCCAACGCGGAATATCTGTTTGCCCATCCGGAACCGGCTTTGAAATATCTTTTCCGTTCCAGATGGAAGAATAGATAACATCATTGTGCCCATCAATAAGAATGGCTTTCTGATGGATCTTTTTAACGTTTTGTGCGGATAATAAGAGCGGCATCCCATAAAGTAAACTAATGACAAGGCGCTTCAGACTGTAGAGATTCATGCCTTGAAGATAAAAATTATATATGGGAATAGAACTGATAATTTTATGAGCGGAAACCCTCTTTTTGTTATGGGCTGCAAATGGACCAGGTCCGTTTTTTAGGAATGCTTTCTGTGTTAACAGGTGCAGGCCGCAGGAAGGAAAGCACATTCGGCTTTATTCCTGTTTGGAAAAAGTGTAATTTAGAATGTTTGGAACACCGAATTGATAAAATATGCAACAGTATTACTTTAAAGAAATGCAGTCGCCTGTAGGAAGATTGCAACTGGTTGCGACAGATGATTTTCTTGTTGCCGTACAGTGGATGCCTGCAGGGCGGTTTGATGAAACCGCTGTACAAACAGAGAACCGGCAGCATCCCTTGCTTTTGGAAACAGAACACCAGTTAAATGACTATTTTTTTAATCACCGGCAATTATTTACGATCCCTTTTCGCTTAACAGGTTCCGATTTTCAAAGAAAAATATGGGAATTACTACCTGCAATTCCCTACGGAAAAACGGTT
>DASVMC010000903.1:0-3593 GCA_036384555.1 Niabella sp.
GGCTGATATGGACCATATCCGCAATATAAGACAGGAGCTGTTCAATCTTACAAAAGATGCAACTGTGTCTGACAGCCTGATCACCCTTTATGCAGATTCTATCGGCATTTTACAGAAAAACGTTGAAATCAATACCTTCCATCATTTTAAAGCAGCCCGTCAGCTTTGTACTCCGGATCAGCAGCCGAAATATGATTCCCTGATGAAAAAAATCATCAGACAGGGCCGCCCCGGCCGACCTGGTGGCCCCCCTCCCAAATAAAATCAGCCCCTTGCAACTTTCTTACCTGCTAAACACCTCTTGTAACTGATCGCGTTTAAGTATTTATTATAATTTAGTAACATGAGAGTTCGATTAATGCTGATAATGAGCCTGTTTGTTATTTTAAGCAGCTTCATAAAGACGCATGCGCAAAAAAGCGTTGCGGAAAGGGTCAGTAATGCTTTAGCAAAGTTTGATGCTTCCATTAAACCCGATAAGTCGAAAAGGAGCAGTATTGAAGCTATTTTTACTGATTTTTATACCGCACATGAAAAATTGCGCAGTAACATACAGGGAGCTTCTTCTAATACCCGGCAGCCTTTGCAGCAGGATTATCAAAGCATCCGGAAAGAAAATGAAGGTCTTTTTACAGAACGGGATAACCGCTTAAAAAAAGTGCTCAGCGCAGAGGAATTTAAAAGGTGGAAGGAAGAGATAGAACCTTCCCTGCGCAAAAAATGATCTTTTATTCAACGGTAAATACAGATAACTGATCCGTATCCGGAAGTTTCGCGTGTTCCTGTATAACTGCCAGTTGCTGACCGTTAGCAGACCAGGCGACAGAATAACATTCCTTTTGCGGGAGCGGAAGCCGGGTTTGAGAAAAATCGCTGATCCTCAGCACATAACAAAACAGGCTGCTATCTGTATACAGCATAAATTTTCCATCCGGACTCAGGTACGCTTTTGTAAAGTCAAAATTGATCGCTTTTTTTGACACAGCTCTTCCATTCTCAAACTGAACAATATAGCTCGTGTCCTCCGTCATCAGGTGCTGATCATCCAGGTAAACCACTTTTCTATCCGGCAGTAACGCCAATTTATACTCAAGGTTATTCAATTGCCTGATCCCGAAATCCTGCAACGTATCTGTTCCACGCATCAGCAGATGCGCATATTCACCAGCAATACCCGATGTTGAATCCTGCGGGCTGTACAATATGTAGGAATATTCTTTTCCGGTGCCATATATACTGCCGATCAGGTCATACAACCGGTACTGAATCTTGGCACCCCTGACCAGTTCTGTTTTTTTTGTTAAAAGGTTCATCCGGTTCAGCGCAATTCCTCCTGCATAAGGCCCGTTCACAGCATCCCCGGTCTTATACATAATGTGTAAAGAATCAGTAAAGGCAGGATCCATAAGCAACCCTTTTGCCAGCGGCACAGCGGCGACTACTGGCTTTTTTTCTTTAATATTCAGCACTTTTATATCATTGCCCTTCAGCGCAGCTGCTGTAATTTTTGCCCCGGCCATTGCATTTGCCTGGTGTGTATAAACCAACCGGTTCCCGTTAGGTGAAAAATGAGGCGACCATCCGTAATCGATCAGCAGTAAACTCCGGGTCTTCAGGTTCAGCAATGTTACTACCGGGTCTCCATACCGATTGGTATTTTTGTTGTTATCCAGCAGGCTTTCAGTAGCACCGTCTTCTGCAAAGCTTTTTTTCATAGCAGCTGAATCGGCCGGATTAATCCGTTTTACAAAAGCAAGTGCATCTTCTTTAGGACTAAATATAACGCTCTGAATAATATGACTGTTCTGAGACCAGTCTAATTCCAGTTGTACCCTGGGCTGCTGTGCCCGGCACCAGAAGGTAAAGAATAGTAAAAAAGCAGTAACAGCAAACTTCATTCACAACAGCATTTAAACAGCATACAGGTCCTATATACGGTTTAAGATACATCTTTATTGCAGGAACCCGTTTTTTTCAGCGGGATTTTTAATAAAAATCAGGCTTTATTGAGCATTTTAACAATTGTTTGCAGTACTCCGTTATGATTGTTATCCAACTCAGTAGTAAATGAAGCGGCAGCAAGAATAGCAGGATGGGCATTCTTCATCGCAAAGCTGTACTTTGCAGTTTGCATCATTTCCAGGTCATTCATATAATCACCAAAAACCATTGTTTCACTGAAGTCAATGTTCAGACGCTGCTGCAGCATGCGGATAGCCGCTCCTTTATTTGCATCAAAAGCAGTAATATCGAGCCACCGCTCTCCGGCCACAGCCACTTTATACTCATTTTCAAACTTTTTAAAATGCGGATAGCTATTGGTTTCGGCATTTTGCAGATCGCATAAAGAAACTTTCAGAATGGGTGCTGAGACGCTGGTAAGATCATCCACAATCTGGTACGACTGGTAATACTGAAGCGCCTGGTTTAAAAGCGCGTCGTTATGATCCTCCATATACGCTTTATCCATTCCGCAAAGCACAGGATAAACATCTGTCAGGCTGCGGGAGGCTTTCACAAGCGTGGTTACAATCTGCGGATCAAGCATCTTTATTAGCAGTGCCTCCTTATTATAAGTAACATAACTGCCATTATCAGACAAAAAATAAGTATGTGCCTTTATCGGTTCAAAAAGCGTTGTAAGATTATGATGAGGCCGGCCGCTGGCAACACAAAACAGGATTCCCGCTGCTCTTAAGGTTTTTTCAATCTCCCAGAAACCGGGGGGCAGCTCTTTACTATCATTCAATAAGGATCCGTCTAAATCAGTAACAATCAGTTTTATCATAAATAACTGTGGGTTGTAGTTAAAAGCTTCAAAAATATTAAACCGGCAGCAAATCATTAAAAAATGGATCAGATTTGACCCGGATCAATTTTCTTAACCGGTAAAATAATGGCTTTATCGAAAAAAGCCAATGATTCGTCTAAAAGTTCCAACAGGCCCGCGACTTAATAATAACATTGCGCTTTGAAAGTAATGTCAGTGCCAATAAACCATAAGGTTCAGCATCGAATTTTTGAAGTAGATGGATTGAAGGGATTAGCCATTTTTGCTATCCTCATTTACCATTTCGTTACACAATTCAACCTGCAGGTCGTTCCAGACGTGTCGGCACCTGCCCTGGTCAGATCCGATGAATGGCTTGCAAAAATTTCATCCTCCTTATTATTTGGTAAGATTTATCCCATTTTTTCTTTGCTTTTTGGGCTCACCTTCTTTTTACAAACAAAAAAGCAACAAGAAAATGGCACCTACACCACTAAAAAAGCAATTATCCGGGCCGGCCTGCTTTTTGCGTTTGGTACTTTAAACAGCTTGTTTTTCCCCGATGGAGACATCCTTGTTATGTATGCTATAATGGGGTTATTGCTGATTCCGTTAAGCCGGTTATCTACCCGTGTGCTGGCAATAATTACCCTTATCTTATTTTTACAGCCTTTTCAGCTGTATACAATTTTCCAGACCGCTGTTGATGCGCATTATGTCTTTCCTCCTGTCTATTCAGATACTTTAAAGAAAGAGATCATTACCACGTTACAGGAAGGATCCCTGGGGAAAATTTTAATTACGAATATTACCAAGGGGCCTC
>DASVMC010000904.1:0-8779 GCA_036384555.1 Niabella sp.
TATTATTTGTACAAGCACGGCAAAAGGATTGTTGCTCCGGAATTACAGACCTTGCAAACGTTTGCGTAGATTTTTTTTTCGGGAAAGGCACTTAACAATATTTTTACATAGCTGTATGTAGAGCGATACTTGCTTGAAAAAATAATGTTATATGAAACCCCAGTTACTTAAAGTTCCGCCCGGGCCACAGAGATCATTTAGCCTGCGAAAGGATTCCGAACCCTTTGTAAATAATCATTGGCATTTTCATGCAGAGCTGGAACTGATTTATTTCAAGAGCGGAGAAGGGACCCAATTTATCGGAGATCATATTTCAGCCTTCCGGGAAGGAGATGTGGTTCTTGTTGGCCCCAATCTTCCTCATTACTGGAAATTTGCAGACCGATTCTTTTCGGATACCAGCAGCGTTACTGATGTACGGGTAGCGCATTTCTCAGAAAATTTTTTGGGCAGCGATTTTTTAGACCTGCCGGAAAATATGGGCATCAAAGATACGCTGGAGCGTGCAAGGCGCGGATTGCAGGTAGAAGGTGCAGCACGTGCAAAAGTAGCTGCAATTTTAGAACGGCTTTTAGAAGCCCAGGGCAGCCTGCGCATTTTATTGATGATTGAAGCCTTAACGATCATCGCCGATGAAAAGAACTGCAAACAGCTGTCTTCTGTAGGGTTTAAACCAGATGACTATTCCGATGAGAACGAACGGATCCAGGCCATCTTTAATTACTCCGTAAAAAATTTTAAACGGAAAATAACATTAGAGGAAATTGCAGAAGTTGCGAATATAAGCTCTAATTCCTTTTGCCGGTATTTTAAGGCAAGAACCAATAAAACGTACTCGAAGTTCCTTATGGAATTAAGGGTAGGGCATGCCTGTAAGCTGCTGATAGAAACGAATACCTGTCTGAAACGTTTGTGTTTTGAAAGCGGCTTTAATAATTTCACGAGTTTTCATAAATATTTTAAAAGTATCACCGGCCGGAGTCCGCATGCCTATAAACGGGCTTTTTTAGCCTAGGAATGAAAGCGGCAGTGCCGGGTATGGTGTTAGAAAAAAGCAGAACAGCCGGTATCGGTTCGGCCGCCCGTGTACGCTCTGTATCTGTATAAATGCAGCCACATCCATTCATGGATCAATGACCGGCAGGATGTTCAGCGTGCCGCAGCCTTTTTATGCCTGTCCGCTTTATCTTTAAGAATATTGCAGTCCGCAGCCTTGGCAATTTTACTGCCCGCTATTTATAATACCTGAAAAGAGCAACCTCCTGATCGTTCCGCTTACCGGAATCACAGGAGAGATGGTATTGTTGGGAAACTGTTGTATCCCTTTCAGACGCAACGTAAAAATCCTGTATTTGTTTAAGCAAAAAAGGATCTGAAATTTTCACCCGTTGTTATGAAAACGTTGTAGTAACATGGTAAAATGATTGAATCCTGGGCCAAAAAGTGGTAATCTTTGGCCTTAAAAGTTTCTCATATTGCATATAATATTAACGATTGAATTAATAAAAAAAACTATTAAATGATTGCAATTTTGCCCAAAGCACGCAACTGCTTTTTAAGAGTTTCTCTTTTGCTTTTTTTACAATGCCTTGGGTTTACGGGGGTGTATGCCCAGGGAACCCAGGTAAAGGGAACAGTTTTAAATGCTAAAGGAAGCCCTTTGTCTGGAGTATCTGTGGTTCTGAAGGGCACCAGCACGGGTACCACAACAGATTCCCTGGGTCATTTTTCCCTGCGTACCAGGAGCTCAGGGGATATCCTCACTTTTTCTGCAGTAGGATATATTCAAAAAGAAGAGCCTGTAAACGGCCGTGCTACCGTTGATGTTACCTTATCAGAATCTGTTTCAGATTTAGATGATGTGGTCGTTATCGGGTATGGAACCCAGAAAAAACGGGATGTTACAGGAGCCATTTCATCTATCAGTTCCAAACAAATTGAAGAGCGGCAACCGGTCAATTTATTTGATGCGTTGCAGGGACAGGCTGCCGGTGTTCTGGTAACAAATGATGGCGGGGGCGCTCCCGGAGCAGAGGGCACGATCCAGATCCGTGGTGCATCTACATTAAACAGTGGCAACGGACCTTTGTACCTGGTGGATGGTGTGATTACTCCTGATGGAGCCAGCATCAACCCGATGGATATTGACAAGATTGAAGTTTTAAAAGATGCGGCTTCTGCAGCCATTTATGGTGCCCGGGCAGCCAACGGTGTCATCATTATCACCACAAAAAGAGGGAAGGAAGGCAAGCCGAGGATCGATCTGAATTATTCCCGCGTTTTTGGACAGCTTGCGCATAAGCTGCCGCAGAATAATTCAGCTGAAGTCCGCGAGTTCAGAAGGATACAGACGGCCAATCCCACCGGCAGCACCGGGGGGAACGTGGATTCACTGAATCCCGGCTTTAACTCTGATAATGACCTGCAGCAATTACTATTGGGAAATCTTGGCGACCGGCAACAGATCAACCTGGGCATAAGCGGCGGACAGAAGGGCCTGAACTATTACACAGGAGTGAATTACCTTAATGATAAATCGATCATATTAAACAGCTATGTGAAAAGGGTGCAGGTAAGAAGTAATATTGAATACCAGGCCTCTCCCAAATTTAAATATGTGAGCAATATTTCACTGATGTACCAGACGGGTAACGAGGTGCCGCTTGCCCGAACGGTGGCAGTTGCTTTTGACCGGCCTGCCTATTCATTGATTTATTATCCGGATGGGTCATTAACCAGTTATGTGGGTTCCAAGCGCAACCCGGTGGCCAATGCCATCTATGAAACCAATAAAACAGACCGGTTCGCGGTACAATTCAGCAATTCGTTACAATACCGGATCACCAAAGACCTGTTATTTACCAACACATTTAATGCGATGCTGAATAATAGCCAGAACACGTTTTTCTCACCACGATATGTTTCGGCCAATAAAGACCAGAATAACGGCTCCAACGATATGCAAAAAATATTTTCATGGGAATACCAGTCATTCCTGAATTATAATAAAACATTCGGCGGGGCTCACAGTTTGCAAACGGTATTAGGGTTTAGCGCAGATAAGGATCGGTATGACCGCGCGCATTCCGAATACGCCAATGTGGTAAGTGATGAATTGTTCATTACCCCGCCTGCTTATATTACTGCTTCTAAAACATATACTGATGCCAACCGGAATGCAGGTGCCAGTGTTTTTGCAAGAGCAAACTACAGTTATAAAGGGAAGTATACACTGGCAGGTATTTTCCGTCGTGATGGTTCTTCCCGGTTTGGTACTGATTCCAGATACGGTAATTTTTATTCCGCTTCAGGCGGATGGCGTTTTTCCGATGAACGGTTTATGGACTGGGCCAAAGGAGCGTTAACGGATGGCCGTTTCCGGTTTGGGATCGGGCAGGTAGGTAATGACCGGATCGGATCAAACGACTACATGAACAAAATTGTATTTGATGGAAGTTATGCGGGCGTTGGAGGAGCGTATACCTCGCCTACTTTTGGAAATGAAAACGTGCATTGGGAAACAACCATTCAGAAAAACGCAGGTGTGGATCTGACCTTTTTCAATGGAAGGTTAACTTTTACGGCAGATTACTATATCAAAACGACAAAAGACCTGTTGTATCCAAAAAATCTTCCGGCGGAAACCGGTTTCGATACCGTAAAGGTCAACCTGGGCACACTAGAGAATCGCGGGCTTGAATTTTCAGTGAAAGGTACACCCCTCCTTGCAAAAAACGATAAGGGGGTGACCTGGGAAATAGGAGGGAATATATCTTTTGAAAAAAGCGTTATTAAAAAGCTGGGTGACGGAACTCCTTTTATATTGGCTAATAAATGGTATATAGAAGAAGGAGGAAAAATCGGGAATTTCTTTGGCTGGCGCAACCTGGGCGTGTACGCATGGAATGAATCCAATGCTTATAATGACAGCTGGCAGCAGCTGACGCTGGTGCTGGGGCCGGACGGAAAGCCATTGTATGAAAACGGCGCGCCTGTTTATACCTTTAATGGACAACCCTACACCGGGTATGTGCACAGTATGTATGACCCCGGTGGTAAGCTGCGTGGCGGAGACGCCATCTGGCAGAACATAAACGGGGACAGCCTTATTGATGACCGGGACAGGCAGGTACTAGCCAATGCACTGCCCAAATTTTATCTGGGTATCATCAACAACATTACCTACCGGCGCTTCTCCCTGTCCTTTCTGATCAACGCCTCGTTTGGTTCTCATGTATATAATGCATTGCTGTTTAGCCAAAGTTATCCTTCCAATACAGGCGCCGGAAGCCCGGAAATGATTTACAATGTATGGAGGCAACCAGGCGATATAGCCAAATATCCTTACTACCCTGAGGCAAAGAACAGGGGAAATCAAAAAACAGATGCGAACAGTTTGTTCATTGAAGACGGTTCCTTTATAAGACTGTCCAGTCTGCGTCTTTCTTACCAGCTGCAGCCCAATATTGCTAAAAAAGCATTTATGAGAGGCGCTACGGTTTATGTGTATGGAAGCAACCTGCTTACCTGGACCAATTACAGGGGCTATGATCCGGAATTTAGCGCTAGTAATGTACTGCAACCCGGTTATGATAACGGTAAATACCCCAAAAGAAGGGAGTATGGGTTTGGAATCAATGTTAACTTTTAAAACGAGTAAAATGAAAAAACTGAATTATATAATCATAGGTTGCTTTATCGTTGCCTTATGCAGCAGCTGCAATAAATTTTTGGATCAGAAGCCGCAGGCACAGGTTCCACAGGATGACTTTTATAAAACCCTGTACGAGGTCAACGCCGCCGTTGCAGGCATGTACTCGGGATTTCAGCAGGAAATGATTGGTGAAGCGCAATATAAAGAACGGGCTTTGTACTGGGGGGATTACCGCTCTGATAATTTCGACCGTTTTTTAAGCTATACCACTATTGGGACTACAGAAATAGCAATGAATGCTCTGACGACTGATAATGAATTTTCCGATTGGTCCGGCTTATATACCGTTATTGGAAGAGCAAATGCGAATATTAAATACATACCGGCTTCTGCGAATTATGACAGCCGGATAACACCTGATATTATTAATAAGGCGCTGGTAGAAAGTTATGCCATGCGGGCTATGTGCTATTTCTATATTGTACGGGTATGGGGCGATGCACCCGTATGGACCACACCAATGGAAAGTTTGTCCGATTCTTTGGAAAAGCCCCGTGTGGCGGCAGCTACAATAATTGATGAGCAGATCATACCGGATCTTACAAAAGCCTATTCCATGGTCACAAAAAACCAGACAGGATCTGCATGGACCATTGGGGAAGGTTCTATTTGCGCAATATTGGCAGATGTGTATATGTGGAAGCATGACTACGCTAATGCCATTATCTGGATCAATAACCTGTTTAAGGCCAAAGGTCCTACCGGTGCTGTATATGCAGGTACAAGCGGTTCAAACCTGCAGCCGCAGGGCACCTGGAAAAATATATTTACATCACCCAGTACCAGCATTGAAACGATCTGGAGCATTCACTGGGATTTTGAAAAGAATGATTGCGCCTGCATGACTACATCATGGACGGCCAATAATAAGCCCATTGTCATGGACATTGATTTGTATAACAGCTGGGTAATACCGCAAACAGTTGCGGCGCCTGATCCTGTGGATGTTCGCGCAAAACAAACGATTGATCCTTATTCGGCCAATAATGATGCAACCAAGTCCAACCGCGACCGGTTTATCAAATGGTATGCATCGCCGGTGAATCCTACCAAAGCAGCTACCGCAGCGGAGCTGGCACTCTACTATTTTAAAGAAGCACCGGTATATTTACCTATGTACCGTTTAGCCGATATCTATCTTTTATATGCGGAGGCGCTGAACGCCACAGGTAATCAGTCTGATGCGCTGAAATACCTGAATTTTGTACGGGTAAGAGCAGGGCTCCCGGCCTATGAAACAGATAGTGCGCCCGTTTCCGGTCAGGCTGCGCTCGCAGATGCTATTCTGAAAGAACGGCAGCTGGAACTGGTGGGTGAAGGGAAAAGATGGTTTGATCTGGTGCGGACAGGCAGCGTGATAAAAATAATGGATCCCATATTAAAAAGAAGGCAAATAGCCGCCGGAGCTGCTGCTGCTGACGCCACCGGCTTTGGTGATCCGAGAAGAATTTTATGGCCGATCAACCGGAGTGTAATGAATGCAAACAGAAAGCTGGTGCAGAATCCGGGCTACGGCGGATAAACCGAATTTCAGGATGTGGCGGGAGATACAAACCGTACCGTCATTGAAAACAATAAAATAGCAATAAATGAAAATAATTAAAACCTTTATCAATAGCATCCTGGTACTTGCCATGATGGCAACTTTTTTTACAGGCTGTAAAAAGCTGCTGGGGCTAGACCGGCAGAAAAATTATGAGTATCATAAACAAACACTCGATCCTGATATCAATATGACGGCTAAGGAATTCTTATTAAACCGTGCTGATGGTACTCCCGATGCGCCGACAGATACCGTATTCCGCTGGATGAAAAAGGGGCTGGATTATTGCGGGTTCGACCTTTCTGAATACGAAAAACCGGGAAGAACCTTTATATTCCTGCACAATGATGCGGTTCGGGGATTCAATACTTCCGGAGTAATGGATAAAGGATTGTTTTTTACTTTCCAGATACTGGATCATGATGACCAGGGCAATCCGATCATCAATCCAAGCACAGGCTTGCCTCAGACACATCCTGCTACCAGATGGGAAGATTATTCAAAGGAAACGGTAAAGAACTTTTTTCTTTATCTTATAGGCGAAGGAGTACACGGTTATTATGATCTGAGTGCTGAAAACACATCGGTGCAATCCTTGTTGCCCCCCAATAGCGTAGCTACAAAGGAGTCAATGCTGGGCTATTGGGATCCATCCCTGCCGGGATTCAATGCGGCAGGCGGCAAGGGATTTGATCAGCAAGGAAAATTTACACTGCGTGTTCAGAACAATGCAGATATTGCTCCTATTGTGTTTAATGACCGTACCAGCAGCAGGTCCATCGGGTATGTAGCCACCAACGGTGTGGTGCATGTATACGGGGCTGCCTTGTATCCTTCAAAATAATTTCGCTTATTATTGTATATATTGAAAAAGAAATAAGGGGGTATTTAGTAAAATGGGGGACATCATTTTTTTAAAACCGGATGATGCGGAGCAGATAAGTGATCATAAAAAAGGGTATCCCGTTAAATAACAAAATTGAAAAAGCAGTTCTATTTAACAGCAGTATTTTTTTTAGGAATTTTTGTAACGAAAGCAGCTGCGCAGCAGTCTGTACGATTGATCAGTAACTGGCAATTCCTGAGGCAGGACCTTGGCGGTATCTGGGAAGCCGTTCGCCCTGAAAAAAAGGGATACCCTGAAACGGTTCCTTTGTGGACTGCTGTAACACTGCCCCATTGTGCCAATGAGCGGGATGCGGTAGATCCTGACGTAAATTATTACGAGGGACCTATGTGGTATAAAACGAGGCTGGAGGTAAACAACCCCTATACAAAGGGAAGGACCCTGCTCCATTTTGAAGGTGCCGGTCAGAAATCAGCGGTATATGTATATACCACAAAAGTTGGGACACATGTGGGTGGTTATGATGAATGGACGGTAGACATTACAGATGCAGTAAATGCATTTAAGAAGAATGACAGTCTGCTTAAGGCATTCAAAGGGAAGATACCTGTTGCAGTGCGATGCGATAATTCCCGTGACCTGGAAATGATGCCTTCCGATCTGGCGGATTTTAACCTGTATGGCGGTTTGTACCGGTATGTGAACCTGGTATATGAGCCTGCTTTGTATATTGACAGGCTGTTCGCATCACCGGTGGTAGCTGCTAATGGCAGATTCGGTTCGGTAAATGTAAAGCTGCGGTTTTCAAATACCGGAACTATAACAGCCGGGCAATTATCCATAAGCCTTAAGGATCCTTCCGGCAAAGAATTGCAACGTGTTCAGAAAAAGATGGATCACTTTGACGGAGATATGTCAGTCGCTGACCTTTCCGTTAAAAATCCGCAATTGTGGAGCCCGGATCAGCCGGTCTTATATACCATCGAAGCCACGGTCACCACAACAGCAGGGGCTCATACAAGCATTTCCCGCATTGGTTTCCGCAGTTTTGAATTTGTTAAGAAAGGCCCGTTCCTGTTAAACGGGAAGCGGTTATTGCTGAGAGGTACCCATCGTCATGAAGATCATGCAGGGCTGGCTGCTGCAATGACAGAAGATCTGATGCGGCAGGAGATGATATCGATGAAAGAAATGGGAGTGAATTTTATTCGCCTGGGGCATTACCAGCAGTCGCGCATTATTTTAAATCTTTGTGACAGCCTTGGAATACTGGTGTGGGAAGAAATACCCTGGTGCCGCGGCGGCCTGGGCGGTCCGGTGTACCAGGCTCAGGGCAAACGGATGCTGACGAACATGATCGAGCAACATTACAATCATCCCGCAGTAATGATCTGGGGCCTGGGAAATGAAAACGACTGGCCGAATGATTTTCCGGTGTTTGATAAGGAAAAGATCCGTGCCTATATGAAGGAGCTGAATACCCTGGCTCATGCGTTAGATCCTTCCCGTAAAACAGCGATCCGGCGTTGCGATTTTTGTAAGGATATCGTAGATGTATATTCTCATTCGATCTGGGCAGGCTGGTACCGCGGCATCTACACGGAATATAAAGAAGTAACAAAAGCCGAATTTGATAAAGTAGATCATTTCCTGCATGTAGAATGGGGCGGCGACA
>DASVMC010000905.1:0-1608 GCA_036384555.1 Niabella sp.
AAAGATCAGCGGCGGCTCCGTAAGCAGTCCATCAGAGGTTTTCATAATATAGTCATCGATCACCTGCAACTCCGGATTGTCCTTTAGTGCGCGCTTAATGGCCGCTTCCCCGTCTTTTTTTAATAAAAGCCTTGGATGTGCACTGATGGCAGCATAGTTATAGGAAGGAGATGCCTGCTGTGCGACAACCGGCATCCAAAAGCAGCAGATGCTTATTATCATTAGCAGCATTTTCTGATACGGGGCTTGTTTCACTTTCGGGGACAATCTGTTTCTTATTATCATTTTATTACGACCTTTTAACATGTTCAGCTCGACAAATTAAAGCAATTATCAAAAACCACGGTTTTTCAGGTAAACCAGGGCCGTTTACCTACGCGACTACCATCCCGGTCTTTGTTTCAGACTGGGGTTGATGGAAACTTCCTGCAGGGGATAGGGCAACAGCAGATCTTTTGCCGGATCAAAAGTAATTCCTGGTGTCAAATACGCCTGATGATATTGATTGGTTGCCAAAAACGATGGATAGTTTTTAATCAGGGCATTGGTCTCATCGAGCTTTTGCTTTAAAAGATTCCAGCGGACAAGGTCCTGTTTCCTTAGCCCCTCAAAACAAAATTCCCGTAAGCGTTCGTCCACCAGTTCGTTAAAAAAATCATCGTGGTTCAGGCTTTCGGTGTAGGGAGCCAGTCCCGCCCGTTCTCTCACAATATTCAAGCTGTTAACAGCATCCCCCGTGGCATTCGCAGTACCAAACCGGCCGCCGATGATGGCTTCTGCATGCATCAGGAGTATGTCTGAATAGCGCAAAATAGGAAAATTGGTGCCGGTATAGTTCGCATCCGTTTCCGAAGAGGTACCAGCATTGAGTATCGTATAGGGAGCGCTTACGATCGTGGTCTTGCTTTTCAGATCGGTAAGATTGGTAGGTTCCCAGCGCCGGTACTTTCCAATACCATATTCCTGGTCCAGGGGACTGTCGAATATGTACTTCATGGTGAAAAGCCCTGTAGAAGAACTATAATTGTTTTTATAACCAGCAATACTCCAGGATCTTCTGCGGTCGTCTGCGGCATATTTCAAATACACCGGCAGCCCTACATTTACATTGGCAAAACCCCTTGGGATACCTGCAGTGCCGACAAACTCAACGCCATTGATATTGCCCAGCCTTCCCTGCACCGTAATGCCGGAAGCCGTCAGGTTCCCAAATGAAATTTCATACAGCGATTCCTTCAGGTCATATTTTTCCTGGAGGTAATTGAGGAAATGGTGCCGGTAGCTTGCTGTATCGCTTGAGAATGGTACAATGCCATGCCATCCGTCGTTAATCACAATTTCACACTGCTCTTTTGCTTTTACAAAATACTGCTGCGGGTTTTCAAAAAAGCATTCGGATTCATTGGCTGATAAATAGGGCTGATAGCCGCCCATTCTTAAGTAGAGCCTTGCCAGCAGACCGTGCGCCGCCATTTTATTAGGCTCACCGGGAACATAGCCGGGATCCTTGGAATGTAAAAGATGATCCGCTGCAAATAAAAGATCTTTTTCTACCTGCTTGTAAACATCAAAGACGGGGGAAGGTGGAAAATCATTATCTGCTTGTGA
>DASVMC010000906.1:0-2110 GCA_036384555.1 Niabella sp.
AAGGGTGTTCACCTCTTCCCATACCGAACAGAGAAGTTAAGCCCCTTATGGCCGATGGTACTGCACCACAATGCGGGAGAGTAGGTAGCTGCCATTCTTATTGAAAGCCTCACAATACTGTGAGGCTTTTTTGTGCACTTACCCTTCAGCTCAGCAAAGCAAAACACCAGCGGCTAATACACGTACCAGCGACCTGCAAATGTAATGGTAGCATAAGCGCCGGAATATTTTGCTTACCTTGTATAGCGTATGAATCAACTTACCCTCAGTCCGTCACAAGCCCGGAAAATTATCCTTCATGCCGCAGCATTGTCAAAGCAGGCTTCATTCGGAAGGGGACCAGAAGCCGTTTACCGGCTAATTGATCACCTGGGCTTTATTCAGCTCGATACCAATGCTACTGTTGAGCGGGCACATCATCATATCATTGCCACACGCATTCCCGGCTATAAACCGGAATGGCTGGATGAACTGCTGGAAGATGAAAGAATCTATGAATTCTTTACTTCAGACTCCGGATTCATGCCAATGCACCACTTCCGTTTTTCCCAGCCTGTAAAAGCGTGTTTCCTGGATGCCCAGAAGAGCGTAACGCAGCCCGAGCTCTATCTAATGAACAGGATACTGGACCGGATTACACGCGAGGGCCCGCTCATGGTTAAAGATTTTGAAAATGACCGTTTAGAATCAAGTTCCGGCTGGTGGGACTGGCGGCCCGCCAAGATCGCACTCGAGCGCTTATATATGAATGGAAAACTGATGATCAGGCGTACAAAGAATTTTCTGAAAATATATGATCTTCCTATAAATAGAATCCCCGGAGACACGGACACCTCCATGCCGGAACCGGAAGAATTTGCACGGCATGTTATTCGGCGGGAATTGCGATCACTTGGAATTGCCTATGCAAAAGAGATCGCCTGGCGTGCGCGTTTTGTAAAAGATAACCTGGTAAAAAAAGAACTGGAAAGGCTGGTGGATGAAGGCCAGGTTTGTCATGTTGCCATTGATGGATTTAAAACCTCCCGCCTTTATATGCTGCCCTGCTATCAGCATAAAAAGATCGAACTGTCTGATAAAGCCTTCATCCTTTCCCCATTTGATATTGTCAATGTATTTAGGCATCGGTTAAGAGACTTTTTTGATTTTGACTACCAGATAGAATGTTTTGTACCCAAAGCAAAACGGATATACGGCTATTTTTCACTGCCGGTGCTCCTCGGGGAGACTTTTGTAGCTCGTATGGACTCAAAAGCCGACCGGAAACAAAAACAACTGATTATCCATAATCTTCACTTTGAACCGGTAGAATTAAATACACAACAATTAGATAAGATCATTGATGCCATTAGTGTTTTTGCCCAGTTTAATCAGTGTCAGGACGTAATCGTAAAAGCATCCAATGAAAAAAAATATCTTAAGCAGATAAGAGAGCGGTTATTGCAAAAGTGATCAACCCTGAAGGGAGATATTCCGGCAGCTGCTCAATGCTCTTTTCCCTGGTATATGATTCAGCTAACCTCTTCCTGGTCAGCATTGGATAAACATCCATACTCAGAAGGCCGTCCTTTTTCATTTCTTCAAGGTACTTGCTATTGTCAGCCAGGATCACTTTTCTCCCTTACGTGATCCGGAAGTGCAATCGTTTGCGCTATGGTACGACCATTTTTTATCTTAATATCGCAGCCTGAACTTTTAGCGGAAATGTAGTTGCACTAAAAGTTATTGGTAGCGCTTGTTTCAAAATTCTTTTTATTCTCGGTTTATGCCAGATTTTACAGCAGATATTAAGGCGGGCAATGAGTTGTCATTCGAAGAGGCCTATCAGGCATATCATACAAAGGTCTATAGCTATTTTTTTAGAAAAACACAGTCTGCGGCAGATGCTGAAGACCTGCTTCAAACCACTTTCTTAAAACTATGGCAATATCGGAACTCACTGAACGATGGGTATGACTTTGACCGTCAGCTGTTTTATATCTGCAGAACTGTATTTATCGATTACCTCAGAAAAGAAAACCGGATTGCTTCATTAAAAGCCGCTCTGAACAAACAAAAGATTGAGGAACCTGCACAGGGCATATCTGGTATGGATATTCGTAAACAGGTA
>DASVMC010000907.1:0-2525 GCA_036384555.1 Niabella sp.
GAAGCATCCTGACCAGGGCCGGTAGCCTCCATAAGTTCCGGGCGGGACTACATTTGGACAAAAACGGAGTGCCTCTAACAATTACCGGCTGTGGTTTTGCGGATGATCGGATCCCTTTCTGCCAGAACACCGATTTTTGCGGAATTAAATAAACAAGATTGCGTCTTTTAAAGAGCATACTATTTTTAATTTGTATTCTTTATTGGGGAAACCAGGCAAAGGGGCAGGAGCCGCTTCCTGTAACTCCGTTGTCCAACCTCCGTACAAAAACGATTTCAACCCAACCCGAACGGGTGCTGCTCGATACCCTGAGCATCATCCCATCGAGCTTTAAAATAGAAGGCGTTGACTCGTCGGCTTACCGGCTGGATTATATTAATGCCGTGTTATACTGGAAAAATAAGCCGCAGGCACAGGAAGTAAAGGCCGTTTATCGGGTTTTTTCAATGAAGCTGAATGCACCGGTGCAGCGGATGAATTTTGACAGTCTTGTTATGAATTCGGCTGCCCCGTTACCCGCCCCGGTTAGTCCTGACCGGACAGCAAGGCCGCTGATCAATTTCGGGAATATCAATGCACAGGGAAGCTTTGGCCGGCAGGTAGGCTTTGGAAATAACCAGAGCCTTGTTCTAAATTCCAACCTCAACGTGCAGCTGAACGGAATGCTTGCGGATAGCATTGAGTTGCAGGCAGCCATTACTGATAACAATATTCCCATTCAGCCGGATGGAAATACGCAGCAACTGAACCAGTTTGATGAGGTGTATATCCGGTTTAAGAAAAAGGACTGGCAACTGAACCTGGGAGACATTGACCTGCGGGAAAGCCGGAGCTATTTTCTGAATTTCTATAAGCGCTTACAGGGGCTGTCGTTCCAGACCAGCAATGGGCTTTCAAAAAGCACCACTTCCAATACGCTGGTAAGCGGCTCTATAGCTAAAGGAAAATTCAACCGGAATGTATTTCAGGGACTGGAGGGGAATCAGGGGCCTTATAAGTTGCAGGGGGCTAATAACGAGTTGTTTTTTATTGTGCTGGCCAATACAGAACGCGTATTTATCGACGGGGAATTGCTGCAGCGCGGAGAAGACCAGGATTATGTGATTGATTATAATACGGCTGAAATAACGTTTACACCCAAAAGGATGATCACCAAAGACAGCCGTATCCAGGTAGAGTTTGAATATGCCGACCGGAATTACCTGAACACGAATATCTACGCCATGCAGGAGCTGAGCTTTAAGGACCGCGTAAAAGTAAGGGTAGGCTTCTACAATAACAGTGATGCAAAGAACGCCCCCATTAACCAGGTACTGGACAACGGGCAAAAGCAATTCTTATCACAAATAGGAGATAGCATTCAGAATGCCCTGTATCCGTCCGCAATATTGGATACTTTTGCAGCCGGTAAGATCCTGTATGAAAAAGTATATGTGCAAAACGGCAACATGCTGGATTCCTTTTACCGGTATTCTACAAATCCTGATTCCGCAAAATACAACGTGGCCTTTACGGATGTTGGCTTCGGGAACGGCGACTATATTACAGACAACAGCAATGCGAACGGAAAGGTATTTCAGTATGTGCCTCCTGCCGATGGAAAAAAACAGGGGAATTATGCAGCAGTGGTGCTCCTGGTGACTCCTAAAAAACAACAGATACTTACACTGGGCGTTGATTATGCAATAACGCCCGGCACGCTGTTAAAAACAGAGGTGGCAGCAAGCGATTATGATGTGAACACCTATTCCCGTTCGGGCAGCAGCGGACAAAAGGGGTTTGCTGCAAAAGTGAACCTCTCCAATACAACACAGCTGCGGCAAAAGAATAAATTACAGCTGGTATCTTCGCTGGACTATGAAATGGTACAGGCCCGGTTTCAGCCGGTGGAGCGCCTGCGGAGTGTGGAATTTACACGTGACTGGGGGTTACCGCTGGTTACAGAACGGGCCGATGAAAATATTATAAAGGCCTCGGCGGGTTTGGCGGATGATAAAGGCAATAAACTGACCTATAATTTTACCAACTACAACCGGAGCGATCATTATAATGGCTTCCAGAATTCTCTGACGCAGTTTACACAGTGGCATAACTGGGCCTTCAATAATGATTTTACGATCACTAATTATACAGGTGCGCTTAATAAAGGCTATTTTCTGAGGCCGGTAATTGATATCAGCAAAAAGATACCGGCGCTGGATAACTGGAGTGTAGGAGCCCGGTATACGTTGGAACAAAATGCCGACCGGGATGTACAGACAGACACGCTGAATGCAACGGCGTATTCTTTTGACACGTATACTTTCTTTTTAAAATCGGATGAATCGCGTCAGAACCGCTATGGAATTAATTTCTATACCAGGAATGACCGGTACCCGGTAAACAGCGGGTTTGAAAAAGGAGATAAAAGCTATAATCTTAATTTTAATGCAGCCCTTCTGGCAAATAAAAACCGCCAGCTGTATTTTAATACCACGCTGCGAAAACTAAAGGTCCTCAATAGCAGCATCAGTCACGAGCAGGAA
>DASVMC010000908.1:0-3296 GCA_036384555.1 Niabella sp.
CCCCGTACCTACCCGGTACTTCCCCCCCGTCAGCATGCCGCCTTTCCAACAAGCAATGCTGCCTTAACGGGAGATTTTGGATTGTACAAAGGTCAGATTCCCTATCCGCTGGATAAAGGCACGATCATACAGGGCTTTGGACACTTTAAAATTGAAGGATCAGGACCTGATATCGTCGGCGATAATCCGGGATGCACTTTTTCCGCCCCGGTCAATACACCGGTAAAAGCAGTTTTTGAAGGGGACGTGATCAGCGTTTCAAAACTGGGAAGTACTTTTTATATTGTCATCCGTCATGGCCGCTATTTCACCGCTTACAGCAATCTTGCCAGCTCCACAGTGCTGAAGGGTTCCAAAGTAAAGCCGGGACAGGTGATCGGAACCGTTGGACGCGATGACGAAACCGGTTACGGAAAGCTTGATTTTATTTTAATGTTTGACGATAAGAATCTGGATCCGCAATCCTGGTTTATACGCCAGCAGTACAATAACAATGGTCAGTAATTCCGGTGGAAAGTTTTCTATGGGATGTAATGTGCAGGTTTTCAGATTAAATAGTACTACGCATCCTTAACGATTGCAATATCAACAATTTGCTGAATACTCTATGCTGTCCGGGCAGCCATCTTTGAACCGGATCTTAAAAGACTCAAGTATTGGTAAAACACACCTCTCCGTTATTCCGGGCCGGATGGATCATTTGAAACAAAGGACCAGGAGCGTTGATAACCAGCGTATTAACCTTTCGTGAAGCGCGGACTGACAGCTCTTTTGACACTGCCTCTTTATCATTAATTACCAGTTGTCAGATGATCAGCAGGGCATCACCATAGCTGAAGAAGCGGTATTTATCTTTAATGGCCTTTTTATAAGCCTCAATAGTCAGCTCATAACCGGCAAAAGCACTGGTCATGATCATAAGACTGGTCTTCGGCAGATGAAAATTCGTAACCAGCGCATTTGCAATGTTGAACTCATACGGTGGGTGAATGAACATATTAGTCCAGCCTTCCGAAGGTTTCAGCAATTTTTGGGCAGTAAAGGAAGATTCCATAGCACGCATAGTCGTTGTTCCGATAGAACAAATACGATGATTCGTTTCCTTGGCCTTGTTTACAATGCGGCAGGCCATTTCATCAATATGATAATATTCTGCATCCATTTTATGTTTGCTCAGGTCTTCCACTTCAATCGGGCGGAAAGTTCCCAACCCGGTATGCAGGGTTACTTCTGAAAAACGGATCCCCTTAATTTCAAGGCGTTTGATCAATTCACGGCTGAAGTGCAGCCCCGCGGTAGGTGCTGCAACTGCACCCTCATGCTTTGCATAAACGGTCTGGTAACGCTCTTTGTCATCCTCATCGGGCTTCCGCTTAATATACTTAGGTAATGGCGTCTCCCCTAAGGTCTCCAGCTGTGCTTTAAATTCGTCTTCGCTGCCTTCCCACAAAAAGCGAATGGTCCTTCCGCGGCTGGTGGTATTATCAATTACTTCAGCCACCAGTTCTTCGTTATCCCCGAAATACAATTTATTGCCTACCCTGATTTTGCGGGCAGGATCAACGATCACATCCCAAAGGCGGTTCTGTTTGTTCAGTTCTCTTAAAAGAAATACTTCAATTTTTGCCCCCGTCTTTTCCTTGCGTCCGTACATACGGGCGGGGAATACCTTTGTATTATTTACAACAAATACATCCTTATCATCAAAATAATCCAATATATCACGAAAATGCTTGTTTTCCATTTGCCCCGTCTGGCGGTGAACCACCATCATACGGGCGTCTTCTCTTTTTTTGGTAGGATGTTGTGCAATAAGGTTTAACGGTAGGTCGAATTGAAATTGTGAAAGCTTCATTATACTGTTTAACGATTTTAAAATAGTTACTTCTAAAACAGGTGAAGCGGGGTGGAAGTGTTGAACATACTGATTGAGGATCAATATATTTTATCGCTTCGATCCCCGGTCTTACGGCACCGGTTTTCGATTAATGCGTGCAAAGGTACTAATTTTTTAGTTATTAATAAAAATTTGTCTTTTTTGAACAGCACAGGGCTTTGAATATTCTTTTACTTTTATTGTTGAAAACATGCACAAAAAATAATGAATACAACTGTATGGGTCTTGCAGGGTATGCTCGCAGCTTTTTTTATTCTGCCGGGGATCGGGAAAATTAGCAGCAGCAGGGAAAAGCACCTTTCTGACGGACATATTAAGCCAGACGGAAATCTGGTCCCTATACGCATACTTGGCGGATTGGAGTTATTAGGATGCGTGGGTATTATAGTTCCCTGGTTGACGGGGATTATGCCGGTACTTACACCTGTAACAGCAGTTGGTTATTGCCTGATAATGGCAGGAGGTATCATTAACCATACAATAAGAAGGGAGTACAAAATGTTGCCTGTGTTGACGGCTGTTTTGCTGGCATCCTCAATAGTAGCCTGTTACCGGTTTGCTTCAGTACCCCGTTAGGAAGTTGTAAGCCGGACATCTATCACTTATAAAACAAAGAAAGTCAACCACTTGTAATAAAATAAACCGCAGAAAAGAAATAGCCTGCAGATCTGCAAATGAATTACCTCAATTCAATAAGCGCCTGTACTCTTCGGAAAAAAATCAGGGTACTGCAATCCCCTTGGGAATAGAAGCGATAAGCGCCTTTGTATAATTGCTCTGCGGATGTTCATAAATGGCATCAGCAGGGCCACTTTCTTCTATTTTTCCTTTGTTCATCACAATGATCCGGTCGCTGAAATAACGTACCACGGAAAGATCATGACTGATAAAAACAATGGTAAACCCGAGTTCTCGCTTCAGATCATTCAGTAAATTCAGTACCTGGGCCTGTACACTTACATCCAGTGCCGAAACGGACTCATCACAAATAATAAAAGAGGGATTTAAGGCCAGGGCCCGCGCAATTACGATACGCTGGCGCTGGCCACCGCTGAACTCATGCGGGTAGCGGGTATAATGTTCCGGCAGCAGTCCTACTTTTGTCAGCAGTTCCTCAACGCGCTTTCGCCGCTCGCTAGCAGTTGCAATGATTTTATGCACTTTCAGGGGTTCTTCAATGACCTGCCCGATCTTCATTCTGGGATTCAGGGATGAATAGGGATCCTGAAAAATGATCTGCAAATGTCTTCTTAGCGCCCGCAATTCTTCTTTTTTAAAGAGCGTCATATCCTTATTGCGATAAACAATTCGTCCGCTCGTTGCAGTTATCAGTTGCAGTAACGTTCTTCCCAGGGTGGTTTTACCGCACCCGCTTTCTCCTACCAGACCCAGCGTTTCA
>DASVMC010000909.1:0-1713 GCA_036384555.1 Niabella sp.
GCAACTATAGCACGCCGTTTTTTTGACCAATCCCCTTTAAAAAATAAAATTAAATTGCACATTGGCAATGCGTTAGATATACTTTCTGGTCTTAATGAAACCTGGGACCTGGTTTTTATAGATGCGGATAAACCGGGGTATATTTCTTATTTTGAAACAATTATTGGACAGGTTCGGAAAAATGGCTTTATCTTAGCCGATAACATTTTTTTCCATGGTCAGATTTTTGATGAAAATCCCAGCGGGAAAAGTGCTAAAGCCATTAAGGCATTTAACGATTTTATCAACCATAGAAGTGATATTGACAAGCTGGTATTAACCATTCGGGACGGGCTTTATTTAATGCGAAAAATGTAATTTTTTAGATGATGCAAAAGTTTTTTTTGACCCTGATTTTTTTTGTAACGATTACTGCTTCCGCCCAACAATCAGATAAGGTAGTTGCCTATATTAGTCAGTACCGGGGCATTGCTGTTGAAGAAATGCAACGTACCGGAGTGCCCGCCGCTATAAAGCTGGCACAGGCCATTCTGGAATCCAACGCCGGTGACGGAGAGCTTTGTAAACGTTCGAATAATCATTTTGGTATTAAATGCAAAACGGGCTATGATGGCCCCTATGTGCTATATGATGATGACAGGCCACAGGAGCGGTTTGTAAAGTATGAGCATCCCGAATCTTCCTTCAGGGATCACTCTGATTTTCTGAAAAACCGCGACCGCTATGCTTTTCTTTTCAGGCTGGATCCTACTGATTATAAGGCATGGGCTTATGGGTTAAAACAAGCAGGCTACGCTACGAATCCCAGATATCCTCAATTGATCATCAGCTTAATTGAACGGTATAACCTTGAAGAATATACGCTCATTGCATTGGGCAAAAAAGAAATGCCGGAAGATATGAAGGCATTAATGGCTGCTGAAAAGGAAGCAACAGCACCACCGGTGCCGGCCAAACTTTATCCCAGCGGCGATTTTATGATCAATCAGACAAAAGTGATCTTTGTAAAAAGAGGTACGGGGTATGCCAGCATTGCATCCCGGTACAATATTCCGGAAGCAAGGCTGTATCTTTATAATGATCTGCCTGAAAATCAGCAGCCTCAGAAAGATGCGCTGGTATTTTTACAACTCAAAAGAACCGAAGGAAAACAGGCGCTGCATGAAGTGGCCCCGGGAGAATCTCTCTATGATATAGCCCAGGAGGAAGGTGTACGCCTGGAATCCTTATTAAAATACAATAACCTTACAAAATTTGCTTCTCCGGCAATTGGCTCTAAACTATATTTGCAGGATATGAGCGCTGAAAAGAATTCAGTGGCGCATAATTAATCCTTCAAATAATATGACAGACATTCGGGTACATGACAAACTGTTCTCAATTTATCTGGCGGAAGCTGTACTGCAAAAAAGAATTAAAGAGCTGGCAGAGGCTGTAAGCAGGGACTATTCAGGCAAAAAAGTGTACTTTATCGCTATCCTGAACGGATCCTTTATGTTTGCTGCCGATTTTTTCAAGTACCTGACTATTGACAGCGAGATCTGTTTCATAAAGCTGGTTTCTTATAAAGGCACCAAGTCCACCGGTAATGTAACCACTGCAATTGGGCTGGAAGAAGATCTGCACGGAAAAGACGTGATCATTCTGGAAGATATCATTGATACCGGTAAAACACTGCATTACTTTCTGCCACAGCTGCAGCACCAGCAGCCC
>DASVMC010000910.1:0-9815 GCA_036384555.1 Niabella sp.
GTTGAAAAGAAGAAACAAATATTTTTGGGAGCTGATCCTGCTGGCGGTATCAGTAATGGTTTTTTTAACCGGGATACTGCTTAGTTCAAAATTTGTAAAGAATACGTCTCTTGACCGTCAAGCGGCTTTTTTTGAAAAGGAAATTGCGAAACGTGTTACAGGTTTTGAGGAACTGCTGCAGGATGAACAGCTTATGAAACGGCTGACGCAGTCGCGGGAGAGTCTGAACGACCTCATGAACATATACGATAGCCCGTTTTATTTCTATGTTTATAAAAAGGATGCGGATAAAGAGTTCCTGAGGTTCTGGAATACGGGTATTGTTATTCCTTCTGATCAGTTGCTGTATAGCAGCAAAGATGAGCAGGTACTGAAATTACCCAATGGCTATTATTATTCGTTACGAAAGCCGGTTCCGGGCTATACTGATTTTAATGCTTATTGCCTGATCCTGATAAAATCTTCATTTTTTATTGAAACGGAATATTTTAAGAACAATTTCCCGTTTGATAAAACAATGAACAATGTAATGGACGTTTCGCTGAAGCCCACTCCATATGCTGTAAAAAGCACAGACGGAAATCCGCTGTTCTATCTCAGATACAAGGCCAATACCAAAGTAGCCAGGGATTCGGAACTATCGGTAGTGATGAAAATCATAGGCCTGTTCCTTTTCTTCCTTGCCCTTTACTTTATTTTGGCAAAACGGCTGGCCTCCATTAATTATCTGAACCAGATCTATTTTTTAGCCGGTAGCTTTTTATTGTTCCGGGTCCTGCTGTATTTAATGACAGCCCAATGGCGAACGGGTGACTTTTCTCTTTTCGATCCGGCGGTTTATAGTGCAGGGGATATACTACCAAGTCTGGGGGACCTTTTGATCAACAGCCTGCTGTTTTGCTGGGTAAGTGTTTTTGTATGGAACCGACTATCTGCCGTTACGCTCAATGTACATAAATATAACAAAAAGACTGTATGGGTTACCGGTATCAGTTGCCTTGTTATACTTATTGCTGCTACTTTTAGTATTGCGGGTGTCATAAAAACACTGATTGCAAAATCCAAAATATCTTTTGACGTTACGAATGTATCCAGCCTTTCTGTTTTTACGGCAGTGGGTTTTATTATCCTGGCCTGTTTATGTCTTGGTTTTTATTATCTCAGCAGAACACTTTACAAATACATCCTTTCTGTTTTCAAAGACAACCTGTTGCTGATCTATTTGCTGATAGCAGTACTGGGATTGTTGTTTATAACACTTATTGAAAAGGACGAGGTGGTTATCTTTTACCTGCCGGTGCTGGTATGGCTGCTTGTATATACATTCGTTTTCACAAAGGAAGCTGTTATATACCGCTATATACAGTTCAGTGTGTCCGGAACAATACTCTGGATCTTTGTTTTCTCTGTAAGCCTTTCCCTGCTTATGTTAAAAGAGATCAACAAGGCCGAGCTTTCCCTCCGGAAAAAATATATTGAAAAGCTGGCAACGCAAACGGACCCGGCCAGTGAGCGATTGATCAGCATAGCTAATAAGTACCTGGACAGCAATTATTTCCGGAATAATTTCAGACGGCTTTATAATCAGCAGGAGAATGAGCGTATGCGGGATAGCATTCGTAACCGGAATTATATCGGGTACCTGAATAACTATGTCACCAATCTTTATTTTTTTGATAGTTTAAATAATCCCCTGTTTAACCAGGCGCCTTATACCGTTGAGGCGCTGAACAATATTATAGCCAATAAATCCCGGCCCACCTCTTTGCCGGATATGTATTTTTATGAGTCTGAGTTTGACAATTTTGCTTATATAACCCGGCGGGTGATATCCAATACCAAAACGGGCCATTTGCTGGGAACGATCTATATTGTATCCAACCCAAGGAAATTTGCTGTGGCCAATATAAGGCCTGAATTGTTTAAACAATTCCGCAGCTGGGAATATTCCAATTCCTTGGTATATCAATATGCAACTTACCAGGATAACCAGTTGGAGTCGTCTTCCAAAAAGTATCCTTTTACCTCTTACCTTACACCGGGCCAGATACCGCAACGGCGCTTTGAAATAAGAGAAAAAGAAGGCTATGATGAGCTGTGGTACCGCGCCAGCGCATCAAAAGTAATTGTTATGGTACGTAAGAGTGAGCTGTTTCTTGAAGCCATAACCTTATTCTCCTATATTTTCTGCTCGTTCCTGTTCCTGACGGCGCTTATCAATTTACTGGTGATCGTTTTAAATGCTTTTATAAGCCGGAGGTCTGTAAAAAACACAACTTTTTTTCCTACGATCCGCAGCCAGATTCACGGAACCTTTATCCTGATCAATGTGCTGGCTTTCCTGGTTGTAGGCGCGGCCACCATCTCATTCTTTGTCAATCGTTTTGAAGAGTCCAACAACGATAAATTAAGCCGTACCATGAACATCATGCTGAATGAACTGAATTCGCATGATAGCTTAAGGAATATTTTACGGGCAAAAGGAAGTGAGCAGGATCTGTTTAGCGCCAATGCGCTGAACGATGTTATCAAAAGGGTTTCCGATATCCACGGAGTGGATGTGAACATCTATGATCAGACCGGAGTGCTAAGAGCTTCCAGTCAGCCGGATATATACAGCCGTGGTGTTCTAAGCGACCGCATGACGCCCCGTGCGTATTATTACCTGCTGCGGCTGAGAAGGGTGGAGTATACCCAGAAGGAGCGGGTTTCGAATCTTTTTTATAATACCATTTATGCCCCGGTAGGAGAAAACAGCGCGCAGCCCTATGCCTACCTGAGCATTCCTTATTTTACTTCCCAACAGGAATTAAGCCAGGAAATATCAACCTTCCTGATCACGCTTATTAACCTGTATGCGTTCATATTCCTGCTTACAGGATTACTTGCTTTATTAATTACCAACCGCATAACCGGTTCTTTCACCGTTATTGGTAATAAAATGAAGCAGATCAGTTTATCAAGTGCCAACGAAGATATTCTATGGGAGCGGGATGATGAAATAGGACAGCTGGTCAGGGAATATAATAAAATGGTGACGCAACTGAAGGAGAGCGCAGATACCCTGGCGCGATCAGAAAGAGAAGAAGCATGGCGGGAGATGGCGCGGCAGGTAGCACATGAGATCAAAAACCCGCTTACCCCCATGAAGCTGAGCCTGCAGTACCTTCAGAAAGCCATTAATGAGCAGAGCCCGAATATTCAGCAACTGACCTCAAGCGTGGCGAAAACATTAGTGGAGCAGATAGACCACCTTTCAAAGATCGCCGCAGATTTTTCGCAGTTTGCCAATATTAATCACGTAAAGGCGGAAGCGTTTGATCTGCATGAAGTGCTGCAGCCACTGGAAAGCATCTACAGCAAAAATCCGGAAGTGACCTTTCACTGGAATCCTTTACGGATGCCGGTACAGGTAATGGCAGATAAAACGCAATTGAACCGGTTATTCACCAACCTGTTTGTAAATGCGATCGATGCCTGCATAGGAAATGCAAAATGTGTGCTGGAGGTTACGGAACGCCTGGATAATGATACCATCATCATCAGCATAAAAGATAATGGCTCCGGCATCAGTGAAGCCATGCAGACAAAGATCTTTACTCCCAATTTTACGACCAAGAGCTCCGGAACAGGCCTTGGGCTTGCTATGTGTAAAGGCATTGTGGAAAAAGCAAACGGCACTATCTGGTTTGAAACCGAGCCGGGCATCGGCACCACCTTTTTTGTAAAATTACCGGTGTTGTAGATCGCTGTTCTAAGAACCAAACCCCGGGTTCGGTGTTCATAGACCATACCAAATGGCAGCAGAGCTGTATGCTGATGTCTGAAGCCTGACTGCTCACAGCTCATTGCTCTTATCTACTGCTCAATACCCGCTTTACGCTTTGTAATAAACGCTTCAAATTCCTTTAAGGAGAAACTGCTTAAGTTGGAAGCTGGCGTCAGCCCCCCTTTCTGGGAAGCAATAACGCCATACTGTACATCATCAAACCCATCAATAGTGTGCGCATCCGGATTGATCGATAGGAGCGCCTTTTGGTCAAGCGCATAGGCGATCCAGCTCCAGTCAAGATCAAGGCGATGCGGATTGGCGTTGATCTCAATAACCACATTATGAGCAACACAGGCATCAATGATCTTTTTATGATCAATAGGATAACCATTCCTGCTCAGCAGCAGCCTGCCGGTTAAATGTCCCAGTATGGTGGTATAAGGATTTTCAATAGCTTTTAATAAGCGTTCCATTGCCTTTGTTTCGCTCATATACAGATTGCTGTGAACAGATGCAATGACCAGGTCGAAGCTCTTTAATACTTCGTTGCTGTAATCGAGGCTTCCGTCTCCCAGGATATCGCACTCAATGCTCTTGAATATTTTAAACGGAGCCAGCTGCTGATTCAGCTCATCTATCTGTTTTTGCTGCTGAATGATCCGTTCTTCAGTAAGACCATTAGCATAGGCGGCTGATTTTGAGTGATCGGATAGAACAAGGTATTCGATCCCTTTTGCTATAAGCGCCTTAGCCATTTCCTCAATTGTAAAAAGGCCGTCAGACCAATTGCTGTGGTTATGGATTATTCCCCTGATATCTTTGGGTTCAATCAGCTCCGGCAGGTCATTCTTTGCGGCTCTTTCAATAGTGGCTACGGATTCACGCAAGGGAGCCGGAATAAATGGAAGCTGCGCTTTTTCAAAAATGGCAGTTTCACTGTTGAAGGTCTGGGTGTCAAAATCTTCCGGATAATACGTTTCCTTAAAGGCCTGGGCAAACTCAGGGGAAGAGGAAGTGGTAAATAAGAACTGAGGAATATTCTTTAGAACAGAATAGATCCTTAGCCGCAACCCGTTATTAAGCTTATAGAGTACCGAATGGTCTGTTTCTTCCAGCAATTCCGGAGGGTAGGCCGTCTGAAACTTTTGCTGAATACTCTTTAAGGGTGCAGCAACGATAAATTCCAGTTCATATAAAGTGGGCAGTTGCCGGTAATAGTTGCCTGTATTCCATAGCGCGTCTTTTCCAAAAAGGCGCTCAAGGTAGGCCTGAATAGACGGATAAATCTCGTGTATCTGTGAATAAAGAAAATGTCCTTTGTTCTGGTTGTAGAAGCTGATCGATTCCAGTATTTTTAGCTGCGTTTTTTCGCCAAAACCTTTGTAGCGGGTAAGACGGTTCTCATTACATGCATATTCCAGCTCACCTATAGAGCCGATACCCATTTCTTTCCAGATGACATGTATCTTTTTAGGCCCCAGTCCTTTCAGCTCCAGCATTTCCACAATACCCTGCGGGGTATTGGCAAGCAGTTGCTGCAGGGCAGTCATATGTCCGGTATCAATCAGTTCGGCAATCTTTAATGCAACAGAAGCGCCCAGTCCTTTAATGCTGCTGTGTTTGCTGCGGTCAATATGGGTCAGCTGTTCCTCCAGCCTTTCAATATGAAAAGCCGCTATGGAATAGGTTTTTGATTTGAAAGCATTCTCTCCGTGTATATCCATTAATCGGGAAAGAAGGGAAAAATGATCTGCAATGGCGCTGTTGTTCATAAGTGCAAAGTAGCAAAGTGAAAGCAATAAAAAAAGCCTTCCGATATGGAAGGCTTTTGAAATCCTTTTCAGAAAAAACGGATATATTATTTTTTCTTTGCTGCTGCTTTTTTAGGAGCTGCTTTTTTTACTGCTGCCTTTTTAGGAGCTGCTTTCTTTGCTGCTGCTTTTTTAGGAGCTGCTTTTTTAGCTGTTGCCATTTTTTTGAATTTAATGTTTAGTAAATAAAATGGGTTATCGGCGGTAAAATTAGATAATTATTTAATCTTGCCAAATTTTTTTTCCACAATTTATTCAGTAACAGCAAAAAGCATATTAAGCCTGGGCTTCGTTAACAGATACAAAAGTTCTGTCCTTTCTTCCTTTTTTAAATTCTACGATACCATCAGACAATGCAAATAAGGTAAAGTCTTTTCCTACACCTACATTCTTACCCGGATGATAAACTGTACCACGCTGGCGGATAATAACGTTACCGGCAATAGCAGGCTGACCTCCAAAGATCTTAACGCCTAAACGTTTGCTTTCTGAGTCGCGTCCGTTCTTTACGCTACCTTCTCCTTTCTTATGTGCCATTTTTTATAAGTTTAAATGTTGAAAAGCTGAAGAGAAAATGATTGATAAGTATTGCAACTTATGAACCGGTTCCACTCCTCAACTTAATGAACTATGATTAAGCAATACTGGTTACTTTGATTTTCGTGTAAGCGGTGCGGTGCCCTTTCTTTTTGTGAAAACCTTTTCTTCTTTTTGTTTTATAAGCAATAACTGTATCCCCTTTTACATGGTCTACAATCTCTGCACTTACTTTTGTGGCAATGTCACCACCAACAGATAATTTTCCGTCGGCATGTGCCAATAAAACGTCAAGGTTTACAGCATCGCCGGCTTTACCTTCAATATGTGGTACAAACAGGGTCTGATCTTTTTCAACCTTAAATTGTTGACCTGCTACCTTAATAATTGCTATCATTGTCTAAAAATTAGGACGGCAAAGGTAAGGAGATTTTTTAATTTCCCAAAGAGATATCGTAAATAATATTCCTGCTCCCCAAACAAGCATTATATTTGTACTTGCTGTAATTCACAGGTGTAGAATAAACAGATTAGTGCAATGAAAATCAAATCGTTACTCGCCAAACCCTTTGCGTCGCGCGTTTCAAAAAATATAAAAAAGGGGATGCTTACTGCTGTTGAAGATCAGGAGGCCCTGCTGAAAGAGCTGGTGAAAACGGCGGCAATCACTCAGTTTGGTAAAGCGCACAGGTTTACAGAAATAAATGATTATAAATCGTTTACGCAGTCAGTTCCCATAAGGGACTACGAAAAACTGAAGCCCTATATTGAAGAGATAAAAGCGGGAAAACATAATGTATTATGGAGGGGACAGCCTATTTACTTCGCAAAAACCTCCGGTACCGTCAGCGGTACAAAATATATTCCTATAACCAAGGATTCGATCAGCAATCATATTAATGGCGCCCGTAACGCCTTATTATGTTATATGGGAGAAACGGGAAACACGGCTTTTGCAGATGGAAAACTGATCTTCCTGAGCGGTTCTCCCGTATTGGAGCGGGTAGGAGGGATCCCTACAGGAAGACTGAGCGGGATTGTAAACCACCATGTGCCGCGTTATTTGCGCAAGAACCAGCTGCCGGATTATGAAACCAATTGCATTGAAGATTGGGAAACCAAGCTGAATAAAATTGTTGATGAAACCATCAATCAGCGGATGACGCTGATCAGCGGCATACCACCATGGATGCAGATGTATTTTGATGAGCTGATCAAACGCTCCGGTAAATTAGTGGGTGAATTGTTCCCGGATTTTTCAGTAATGGTTTACGGTGGCGTGAACTTTGAGCCCTACAAGCCAAAATTATTTGAAAGCATAGGAAGAAAAGTGGATGGCATTGAAACGTTCCCGGCATCGGAAGGTTTTTTTGCTTTTCAGGACACACAGACTGAACCGGGGCTGCTGCTGAATACCAACAGCGGTATTTTCTTTGAGTTCATTCCCTCCGAAGAGATCGGTAAGGAGCATCCCAGGCGGCTGTCCTTAAGAGAAGTGGAAGTGGGGGTTAACTATGCGCTGATCATCAATAGCAATGCCGGTTTATGGGGATATGATATTGGTGATATGATCCGGTTTGTTTCTGTGAACCCATATCGCCTGGTGGTTACCGGCAGGACCAAGCATTTTATTTCTGCTTTTGGCGAACATGTAATCGGAGAAGAGGTTGAATACAGTTTATTAAAGACCGCAAAGGAAGAAAATGTACAGATCACTGAATTTACGGTAGCTCCTTATATCAGTAAGGATAAGGGCAAATCCTATCATGAGTGGTTTATTGAATTTGAGAATGAGCCCCGGAGCATGCAGCAGTTTGCAGAGAAAATTGATGCCTGTCTGCGTAAAAAAAATGCTTATTATGATGATCTGATAGCAGGCAATATCCTGCAAAAGTTAACGATCACCCCGGTGAAAAAGAACGGATTTATTGATTATATGCGCTCCATTGGTAAACTGGGCGGGCAAAATAAAGTGCCCCGGCTGAGCAATGACCGTACCGTTGCCGATGCCCTTTCCCAATGGGCAAAAAATTAGGCATTTTTTTATTCTTAAAACAGCGCTTAACTTAGCCGCTTTGTAAAAACGGCACCTTATATCTATTTAATGGAACAGGAATACATAAAAAAAAGAATTGCCATTTTTGGTTCAACCGGCTCTATTGGAAAGCAGGCATTGGATGTAATAGAAAAAAATCCGGATAAATTTTCTGTTGAAGTGTTAACGGCGTATTCAAATGATCAGCTGCTGATAGAGCAGGCCCTTGTTTACAATCCGAATATTGTTGTTATTGGCGATGAAAATAAATATGGCAGCGTAAAAGAAGCATTGGCAAAAACAGATGTAAAGGTTTTTGCCGGAGAAGAGGCGCTGGAGGAAGTAGCCGGCATGGATATATATGACCTGATGCTGGCTGCTATTGTAGGCTTTGCAGGCTTTAAGCCAACCATCAAAGCAATTGAAAGCGGGAAGGCAATTGCATTGGCCAACAAGGAAACCCTTGTTGTAGCCGGTGATATTGTAATGAACAGCGCAGTAGAGAACCGGGTACCTATAATCCCCGTGGATTCTGAGCATTCTGCCATTTTTCAATGCCTGATCGGTGAAACCCGTAACCGGATTGAAAAAGTCTATCTTACCGCTTCCGGCGGTCCCTTTATTGGCCGTAAGCCCAATTACCTCGTAAATGTAAAGCGGGAGCATGCCTTACAACATCCCAACTGGGAAATGGGGGCAAAAATTTCAATAGATTCAGCTACCTTAATGAATAAAGGCCTCGAAATGATCGAAGCGAAATGGCTGTTCAATTTAAAACCTAACCAGATCGATGTGCTCATTCATCCGCAAAGCGCCATCCATAGTATGGTTCAGTTTGAAGATGGCAGTATTAAAGCACAGATCGGGTTACCGGACATGCGGTTGCCCATTCAATATGCGCTGGCATTTCCGAACCGTATCCGGAATGATCATCCGCGCTTTGATTTTAAACGCATGAGCAGCTTCACTTTTGAAGAACCGGATCTGAAAACCTTCAGGAACCTCGCATTGGCAATGGAAGCGCTGGAAACAGGCGGTAATCTGCCCTGTATAATGAATGCAGCCAATGAAATAGCCGTATATGCATTTTTAAAAAACCGTATTGGTTTCCTGGAAATGACAGATGTTATTGAAAAAGTGATGGGACAGGTCGATTATATTCAAAAGCCAACACTGAATGATTATTTTGAGAGTGATGCAGAAGCCAGAACCCTTGCGGCAGATATTATTAAGTTGTGAAATGTGCTTATAGTTAATGAGTTATAGCATAAAGTCCAGCACTATGAACTATATGCCATGAACCATTATCTTTGCGCATTAATTAAAAATTATCATACTACAAATACATGGTCTTATTAGCATTTAACTGGTCGGCATTTGGCGCAAACGTAGGCCAGTTTATATTGTCTTTCTCTATCCTGATTGCTTTGCATGAGTTCGGGCATTTTATTACCGCCAAATGGTTTGGATGCCGTGTTGAAAAATTTTACCTGTTTTTTAACCCCTGGTTCTCTTTATGGAAAAAGGAAATAGGGGAAACTGAGTATGGAATAGGCTGGGTACCCCTGGGAGGATATGTAAAGATCAGTGGTATGATTGACGAGAGCATGGACAAAGAGGCCATGAAACAGCCTGCCCAACCCTGGGAGTTCCGCTCAAA
>DASVMC010000911.1:0-5053 GCA_036384555.1 Niabella sp.
ATCTTTTTAGTGTTTATTACCATTTTACATCACTTATCATTAACAGCTTGTCAAACCCTGTTCGTATGGCGGGCAGGCGGCAGGCCCGTCCGACAGGTCATCCGGACAGCCTCAGAGACAATACTTTTTTTAAAGGCTGGCTGCCATAAAAAAGTGCCCCTGCGGCACTTGAAAAAGGTGGGCGGCCTATAAAGTTTTAACCGGTCCGCCGTGGCAGCAAACCTCATAGATCTTAACTGTTTGTTAATCCTGTTTCTCCGGTCGCATTTGCCAACCGGTATGTTATTGCTTGTTGGTGTTGGCGAATGCTCCGCTACCCTTCTATCCCACGCTCCGGTCGCATTTGCGGAAAGAACAGCACATCCTGTATAGAGGGCTGGCCGGTCAGCAACATGACCAAACGGTCAACGCCAAAACCGATACCGGAAGTGGGCGGCATACCGTACTCCAGCGCGCGCAGAAAATCATAGTCGATATACATGGCCTCTTCATCGCCCCGTTCCAGTAATTGGGCCTGCTCTTCAAAGCGGGCCCTTTGTTCAACAGGATCATTGAGCTCGGAATACGCATTCGCAATTTCCTTCCCGTTGACCATTAATTCAAAACGTTCTACCAGCCCTTCCTTTTCCCGGTGCTTCTTAGTGAGCGGGCTCATTTCCACGGGGTAGTCGGTAATGAAGGTGGGCTGTATATAGTGCTGTTCACATTTTTCGCCAAAGATCTCGTCAATCAGTTTTCCTTTGCCCATGGTTTTATCTGTATGGATACCCAGCCGGGCGCAAACATCCCGAAGGCCTTCTTCTGTTAAGCCGCTTACATCAAAGCCGGTATGTTCTTTAATGGCATCATAAATAGAAACGCGGGGATAAGGTGCTTTGAAGGAGATACCCTGATCGCCGATTTGCACATCAGTAGTTCCGTTTACATCAAGAGCGGCTTTTTCCAGCAATTGCTCCGTGGTTTCCATCATCCAGAAATAATCCTTGTAGGCCACATAAAACTCCAGCACGGTAAATTCCGGGTTATGGGTACGGTCCATTCCCTCATTACGGAAATTACGGCTGAACTCATACACCCAGTCAAAACCGCCAACGATCAGACGTTTTAAATATAATTCATTGGCAATCCGCAGGTAAAACGGTACATCCAGTGCGTTGTGGTGGGTAACAAAAGGGCGGGCTGCAGCACCGCCGGGAATGGCCTGTAAAACAGGAGTATCCACTTCTAAAGCACCCTGGGCATTTAAAAATTCGCGGATGGAGTTGATCAGTTTGGTCCGTTTAATGAACGTTTCTTTTACGGATGGATTGACCACAAGGTCTACATAGCGCTGCCGGTATTTGAATTCCGGGTCGGTTACTTCATCAAATACATTCCCTTCCTCATCCCTTTTTACCACCGGAAGCGGTTTTAAGGATTTTGCCAGCAGGGTAAGTGTTTGGGTATGGATAGACGTTTCGCCGGTTTTAGTGATGAACACATAACCGGTGACGCCAATAAAATCGCCCAGGTCCAGGCCGTGCTTTACCACGTTATCCCAGAAAGATTTGTCCTCACCGGGGCAAAGCTCATCGCGTTTTACATATAACTGGATGAGGCCCTGTTTGTCCTGGATCTTTATAAAGAAAACCTTGCCTTTATCGTTAATGCTCATGATGCGCCCGGCCACGGAAACCTGCGCAAAATCGTCCTTTTTTTCTTCGGTAAAACTATTTTTTATATCGGCAGAATAATGGCTTACCGGGAACAAGGCTGCCGGATAAGGATCAATGCCCGCATCTTTTAATTTTTGTAATTTTTCTCTTCTTATTTTTTCCTGTTCGGAAAAGGCTTGTGTGCTCATGAATCTGTAATTTCAATTATTGAGGTGCAAAGATAGCTCCTATTTAAGATTTAGCTGGGCTGAATTCAAACTCAGACAGGCAAATACACGAATTCTATTAAAAGCCGTTGCTTTGTAATCAATATATAGACGGGCTAAAAACGTTTGGTTTATGATATACTCATTTAAAATTGAAACTGTTTTATGAAAAAGCTGTTACTTCTGATTGTCTGTTCTGCTAGTATATGCTCTTTCGCCCAGCAAAAAATTACGATACATGGTAAAGTGGATTTGCTTAGCAAAAGCAAGAATATACAAATTACCGGGTTGCCCAAAGCTCCCATAAACGCCGACGGAACCTTTGAGCTAACCGGCGAAATAAAAGCACCCGGGATTGCTTTGATATTAACAGACAGCTCCGGAGCCAGCGCTATTTGGCTGGAAGCAGGTGACTATACCCTGGAATGCCGAGAGATCAGGTTGGCTGGGATCCAATCTGTTTTAATGCGGACTTCGAAACTGGCGGGGCCTTTAGATGCAATGATCTACAACGATTACTGCATGGCCTCCTACAAGGGGTTTCTTTACGAAGAACCAACAAATGAGTTCCAAAAGGCATCAACGTACGAAGAGAAAGCCGCTAAAAGAAAGATACAGCAAAAACGGGTAGTGCAATATGTTGATAGTATTATTGATAAATACCCGGATTCTAAGGTACTGCCGGATATCATCCGCGATTCAAAATATTATGCCGGAGATGAGGGAACAAAAGCATTGATCGCAAAACTTTCAAACAGGCAACAGGCAACAGAGCAAATAAAGCAGCTTTTAACAGGATTGAAACGTAATGAAGCGATTGCTAAAGATGGGGGATTTGAAAATTTTTCGATGAAGACTGCTGATGGAAAGGACTTTAAACTTTCTGATATTAAAAATAAAAAACTGATATTGATCGATTTTTGGGCCAGTGATTGCGGTCCCTGCCGGATAACGCATCCGCAGTTAATAGCGCTGTATCAAAAATATGCGGATAAGGGTTTGGAAATAGTAAGTGTATCGCTTGATAACGACCATGAAAAATGGCTGAACGCTATTAACGAGGATAAAATAGATCATTGGATCAATGTATCTGATTTAAAAACCTGGGAAAGCCCGTTGGTAAAAAAATATGCGGTATCGTTTATTCCGTTCCGTTTCCTGCTGAACGGGAACTACAAAGTGCTGAGCCATGATGACGATGGCCAAATATGGGTAACGCCGGGAACTATTGAGCAGGAAATAAAGAAGATGGGGTGGTAGATCAAAGGGTATATTGACTCTACCCAAAATGAACTTATCCTATGTAAGTACCGCTCATAAAAAAGCACGGCAATAGGCCGTGCATTTATAAACTAAAACGAAAGTGTTTTACACTACCGGCAGGTCGGTTGGCACCCGAAGGTTAGGGTATAGTTGCCCCAGCTTATTCAGAAAATCCGCGCCGACAACAAATTGAGGCACCATATCCTGTACCTTATAGGCTGCTGTGGCGGTATTCTGTTCGCCCACATTCATAAAAGCACTGTAAAGATCAAGGATAATGGGCTTTTCATCTGTATTTAAAGAAAATTTATAAGCTCTTAGCGGGTACCGGCCAAACTTCTGGTACCGTACAGCGGCCCCGGGCTTTTCAACCTCTGTTAATGAAGAATTTAATAAGCGCTGACGGTCGAAGATCAGATGGGCGGATACAGCTCCTTCTTTATCGGTATCCAGCAGGTGCAAACTGTCCCCGCTTAGTACCAGGTATTTAGGGGTATGTACGGTTCTGAAGCGAACGGTGCCTAAGGTAGCAGCCCCTTTCAACAGGTTTTTGGCAACATCTTTTGCCTCGTCTCCCGTTGTGTGCTGGGCCTTGGCTACCGTAAAAGCAGTAATGGGGGCAGACTGGAGCTGCTCTTTAATAAAAGAATAAGAGCCGTCAAGATAGTTAAGCTGATGGGTCTTTGCGTTGCGGGCTTCATTCAGCAGGTCAAGGTTGTTGAAAGTGTCCTGCATTTTTCTTGTCCGGTTTTTGTAAAGAATAAAAATAATGGCATAGATGATAACAAAACCGACGATGATGTAGATGTACTGTGGCATAGTTTTTTGTTGAGTTTTTGAATAGTGGTATTATACGTGTTTAGGAGTGACTGTTCTTTTTTGTTTGCTGCCGGGTATGAGTCCGTAAATGATCAATGCAATCAGCAATGCAATAATGATCTTGCCGCCATGCCGTTTAAAAAAAGAGAGGTGTAACAGTTTTTTTTCATCCAGGTTATTTTCACTGATGATTGTTTTCAATTCTTCAGGAGAAAGATTGTAATACAGGTCTGTTTGCTGATCATAACCCACCAGCCTTGGTGCTTCTTTGATCCAAAGCGGAAAAGAGTTGCCCAGGCCATATGCTACCGTTAATGTGGCAAGATCCAGGTAATGGTCGCCGGTCCAGCCGGGTTCTTTAGGGATCAGGTACTGATCCGTGTTGGGCAGGTCTGCTGCCAGCTTTACTGCTTCATAAGTACCGATACGTATACGTATGCCTCTTGCTGAAGCATCAGACAAAGAAAAAAGCAGCAGGAGAGAAATCAGTATTTTGCAGATTGGTTTATTCATTAGTTTGCCTTACAGACTGTAAAGAAAAATGTATTTTTCAGAAATACCAAGAATAAGACAAATAAATTCATGATTTCCTTGTGTATTTTACTGCATTAAGACATCCTGTGAATATATACCCCGTTTATGAGAGTGTTTACGCTAATAACCGTTCTGTTGATGAACACAGCTGCCATGCAAGCGCAGGACGCGCTAAGAAAAAGTATTACTACAAGCCACCTTACCAAAGTATACTGGCTTACCGATAAGGAAACCGAGGCGCTGCTAAAAGATCAAACCAGTTTTAAAGAGTCGTTCCTCCATACAGAAGCCGATACCTACAGCGACCCTCGGGTGGCCAGGAAGCTTCCGTTTGGCAATTATCTGATTGTTGCTGCAGCGAAAAACAAATTGTTACATCGGTTGATGCCGGAAAATAACGTCCGGTTGCAGTTCATTAATAATGAAAAGGACTTCCAGTTTTTTATAACCGACCTGACGGGTGCGCCGGTAATAACAGCAAAAGTATACGACAACAACGGGAAGCCGCTGCATTACGACAGGCAGGCACATTTATATAAAGGCGTCTATCCGAAAAGAGAAGGATACCTGAAAGTT
>DASVMC010000912.1:0-3222 GCA_036384555.1 Niabella sp.
TTCAGGAGCCTCTACCTTTCCCGACAGATGTGCTGTCAGGTATAAATAATCCCGGATATTCAAGGATTGCTGTTCATTTCCGTCCGTTGCGTAAACTGACAGCGAGCCGTTAATCACCTGCTGACTCCCTGAGCTCCGCTCAGGTGTTAATTCAATTGCCAGTCGCTGTCTTGTTGTTGTACGGTTATCGTTACTGACCCTAACCCCCGTTCTTGACAGATCCGGAGGCGTAAAGACCAATCGTTCGCTGACCGGCTGCCAGTGCTGGTCAAACAGCGTAAAATAGACGATCCCGGTTCCCAGCCTCGATTTACCGATGCTGCAGGCAATGCTGTTGTCGCTTTCCATTTCCAGTTCCAGCGCCACTTTGCTGGTTTGGCCTGTATGTGCTACCAGGAACATTTTTTGGGGAGCCGCTCTCTGTGCTGAAACAATTACTTTATAGGCATCTTTGCTCTCCTCGCTCACGCTAATGGTATGTCCACTTATTTTTTGTGCAGGAAGCGGAACCTTGATAACCTCTTTTCCGGGAATACGGACAAGAGCAGTATACCGGTTGCCGGAACGCGGTGTATAGGTGAACTGTCCCAGGCCAAATTTTTGCGTCTCAAATGTTGCAACCGTATCGGTTTCATTGGAAATAATGCTGCCGCTGGCCGGCAACCCACCTGTTGTTTTGGGATCCAGAACCTGAACACCCACTTTTGTTATAAGCCCTTCAACCGGATCGCCCCCTTCAGGAAAAAAATGAATCAGGGCCGTCTTATCCTTTTCCTCCTGTGCAGCATAGCCCTCCGTTAACGAGTTAGTGATCACGATCCGTTTTCTGAAAAACAGCTTTGAATCTCCCTGTTTCATACGGCTTGTATAGCCTGTAAGCGTATAAGCACCCGTGCTTACATTTACAGGAAGATACAGGCTTCCATCTCCCTGTCCTTTCTTTATTTCTATTTTTGATTGTAACACCGGACTGCCTTTGTCATTGAGGAGCTCCAGATAGCCGATCGTATTGTAACTATTAACCGTAACGCCTCCTGCATCCAACAGGTAGACCTTGTACCAGATAATTTCACCTGCCAGGTACGCTTCTTTATCTGTATGAATAAAAATGACCTCTTCATTGCTGATCATTTTATTTTGCACCGCTGTTACAGGTAATTCTGTCTGCCCTTTACAGATCACTGTCAGAAATACGCCTGTAATGAACAGCAGCAGCCGGATATGAAAAAAAATATGTCGACGATTATCCATTTTTCATTTTAAGTTATTGTGGCCAGTAAGATGGTTTTTGAGTGTCTCCTCCCCTGGATCTGCAATCCACGCAGAAAGGGGTAGCCGCATCATATCCTTTGGCAGGCGGGAACTCTCTGTTACTATTAACTATAGGAATGTAAATATTCTTAAAATAGAACTGTGTGCTGTCCCTGTTTTCCGGTACAAAAGTGGTTGTGCAATACATGCCAAAAGACCAGTCGGCGGGTCTTGCAATGAACACTCTTTTCTGAACAACGGTACTGGCGGAAATAAATCCGATCACGATGTCGCCCGGATCTGTAGTATTATGAATATTCCCTCTCAATTCTGAAGGCATCGGATCAAAGATCGTCCCCAGCGATTCCGTGTTTTTTTTCATAAGATCATAAAACTCATACGCCGCCTTATCCAGGGCATATTGTCTTACTAAAGTGCTGTACAAGACAGAAAGCTGTTCATCCCCTGCCGGTATGCTTTTTAACGTGTTCTGATAGATAACATCTGAGGTCAGCTTAGCGGAGCTGCCGATCAGTATACTGGTGGAACGCCCGTATTTCCAGCAGGCATATACATCTTCCTGGGGAAAGAGCCTTGGCCGTACTCCATAAGGATCTGCCGCCGGTGATGCCGGGTCGTAAATCAGGCTGGACTGATAGGCGCTGTGAATTTCCCATACATCATCAAAATCCCATTTATAATAGACCGTGTTATTTGAGGGATCATGGGTATTTACATAAACCTGGACTCCCGCATCGGATTGCTTCCACCCGATGCTGTCAATGGGAGGGGTGACCTTTACTTTTACAAAATCTGACAGGTATTCTTTTCCGTCTGCCGTATTAATACGCACCCGGTACTGGATATCCGGGGAAAGCCCAAGGCCTTCATTCACATAGACGCCGGGGCTGTTCATGGTCAGCGCCTTTGTAGAATTGTCACTGCCTTCAACAGTTACCATTGCACCGGATTCATAAACAGGCTGACTGCTTTTATTAAGCGGCATTGTCCTGGATAATGTTAGTGATGTAGCTCCTTCACCTGCATTTAATACTCCTTCCACTACCAAATAACCCGTACCGGTGGAAGGGATATCCGGATAATATTTATCCTTACAGGAAAAGAGAAGGATCAGCCATAAATAATATCGCAACTTCATTTTAAAACCGAATGTTATAATTAATAAAGGGTATCGCGCTGCCGAATATGGATAGTTTATAACCATTTACAGCCCCGCTTTCTGAAATAAAGTAAACAGAATAAGGATTTCTTCGTCCAAACAGATTGTAAACACCAATTGTCCAGGAATTATGCGTTTTCTGATGCACTTTATGATTGCCGTCAATGTTCATTGAAAAATCTGTCCGGTAATAATCCGGTATGCGATACTGGTTTCTGTCTGAATAAAGCACCCGTGGCGAGCCGGCATAAACATATTCACCAATAGGATACGTGATGGGTCTGCCGGTGCTGTAAGTTGAGTTGAGCGAGAGGCTGAACCGGTGATTGATCTGAAAATTACCTACAACAATAATATCATGGGGTTTATCATAATTGGCCGGATAAAAGTCCCCGTTATTGATCATGGAGCCCAGGCTAAGGTCCGTAGACTTCAGCAGGATGCGGGAATAAGTATACCCGATCCATCCGTTGAGCTTTCCCACCGGCTTTTTGATGAGGAACTCTACCCCATACGCCTTCCCTTTTGTATTAATTACATCTGTTTCAATTGTATGGTTCATTACCAGCGTAGCACCCGGCTTGTAATCCAGGTAATGTTTGATATTTTTATAATACACTTCCACGGACGTTTCTATAGTATTGGCTCTCAAATTCTTATAAAATCCCAAAGAAAACTGGTCGCCGGTCTGGGGCTGAATATTGGGATCGCTCAGCTTCCAGATATCGGTGGGCGAAATAGCTGTTGTATTGGACAATAAATGAATGTATTGTCTCAGGGAGTTATAAGAG
>DASVMC010000913.1:0-4237 GCA_036384555.1 Niabella sp.
AGGACGGAAAAAGAAAATGATGCCTTACGGATGGCCAACCTGGAAGCCAAGCACAATCTTTTAAAACAGCAATTACAGCCGCACTTTTTGTTTAACTCGCTTACCGTAGTAAAAGCGCTTATACAGAAAGATCCTTTTAAAGCAGATGCCTACATCAACCGGCTTTCGGAGTTGCTGCGGTATTCCGTGTATTCCATTAACCAGTTCACAGTGCCCATTGCAGAAGAAATGGGTCATGTAAATAACTATATCGAAATGCAAAACCTGCGTTTTGGTGATGCGCTTAAATTTTCGGTGGATATTTCCCCTTTGCTGATGCAGGGCAGCCTTCCTGTTTATTCCATACAGCTACTGGTAGAAAATGCGCTGAAGCACAATCTTTTTACAACAGCCCGGCCCTTATTTATAAAGGTAACCGGCGATGCAGCGACCAGAACGATCACTATTGAGAATAATCTTCAGCCGAAGCTGGATAAACCGGTTGCTGAAGGAGTAGGGCTTCAGAACCTGTCGGAACGGTATAAACTGTTACAGGGAGAAGCGGTTATTATTGAAAAAGCACCTGGCTTGTTTCGCGTAATACTAAAAGTTTTGGATAATGCAGGTAGTGATCATTGAAGATGAACCGCTCACGGCAGAGCTTTTGAAAGAGTCCCTGGCAAAAATTGCTCCGGATGCCCGGGTAATGCAAATGCTTGCTACCATATCGGATTCCGTTCGCTTTTTCAAAGAATCGGAGCAGCCGGATCTTATCTTTTGTGATATACACCTGGCAGACGGGCAGAGCTTTGAAATTTTTAAAAATGCCCAGATGAATGCACCCGTAATATTCATTACGGCTTATGACCAATACGCATTACAGGCATTCAAAGCAAATGGGATCGATTACATACTGAAGCCGTTTAAGGATAGTGATATTGCCGAATCCATCAATAAATACCGGGCACTGCACAGGAGCGCTGTAAAGAATGTATTGAATTATGAGTACCTGGCTACGGAAATGATCAGGAACAGGGTTGCCGAACCCACATCATTACTGGTAAAATACCGGGATAAAATAAAACCGGTGAAAATTTCTGATGTGGCTTTTTTTGTTACAGAGAACAAAACGCTTCATATGACCACGCTCAGCAGCAACAAATATGTTGTAACCAAAACACTGGATGACGTGGAAAAAATATGTGGCAATAAATTTTACAGGGTCAACCGGCAGATACTGGTGAACAGAGAGGCAATTGAGGAAGTGATACAGGGGTATTCCCGGAAATTGATCATCCGGTTAAAAGTTAACGATGCACCGGACCTCATTCTTAATAAAACAAAGATCACCGAATTCTTATCCTGGCTGAGCGCATAAACCGGAGGGCTGCTAAGGGCAGAAAACAGAATGGGAGTGTACATTGTTCTGGTGAAGTACAATAAAGGGCATTAAGTTCTTGAGTGACAAGTTCCCCTTTTATCATCCTGCCCGCAGCCGGAGAACCCTGACCTTGTTAAAGCGTTTACCTTTGATGAAACAGTTCCTCCGTCCGGTTTGCTTTTGACACAAACTTCGGCCGGCTCGGATAGCTATCTGATGACATTTCCTTGTACGAACTTATTTCCCTTTTTTCACATATTTTTCCAGCCACTGGTACTCTTCCCAAAGCAGGTGCAGGAGGTTTTCTCTGGCGGCATAGCCGTGTGCTTCAAAGGGCAATTGTACAAAACGCACCGTACCTCCGTGCCCCTTGATGGCATTGAACAGCCGCTCGCTCTGGATGGGGAAGGTGCCGGGGTTGTTATCTGCCTCGCCGTGGATCAGTAACAACGGCGTTTTTATCTTGTCTGCATAGCTGAAGGGGCTCATGCGGTTGTACACCTGCGGCGCCTGCCAGTACGTGCGTTCTTCATTCTGGAACCCAAACGGCGTAAGGGTTCTGTTGTAGGCCCCGCTGCGCGCGATGCCCGCTTTAAACAGGCTGGTATGTGCCAGCAGATTGGCCGTCATGAACGCACCGTAACTATGACCCGCAACGGCTACGCGGGTACTGTCGCCAATGCCCATGGAGGCTATTTTGTCAATAGCCGCTTTGGCATTCCATTCCAGCTGCTCTACAAAATTATCATTGGGATATTTGCTGCCTTCACCCACAATGGGAAATTCGGCATTGTCCATCACCGCATACCCTTCCAGTGCAAAGAACACAAAGCTGCCATAGTTGATCTGTGTGAACATATTTTTGCTGCCACGAACCTGGGCCGCATCAGAAGCCTGTTTGTACTCCCGGGGGTAGGCCACAATGATCACCGGTAGTTTACCGTCTTTAGCCGGGTCGTAGTTTTTTGAAACATATACATTGGCCGTAAGCTGAATGCCATCCCTGCGGGTATAGGTGACCTTTTCCTTTTTAAGATCACGCAGCTCCGGCTGGGGATCCGGGAAGCTGGTGAGGGGCGTTTCTTTTTTACCGTTTATGATAAAATAATTGGGCGGCTGGGTATTACTCTGGCGGCTGGTTACAAAGGCCAGTCCTTTTTGCTGTGGCAGCAGTTTAACCGGTACTTCATAATAGGGATCTTTAGCCTGCCATAGTTTTTCCTTTTTTAAAGAGGTGAAATCGAAGGTGCCTACAAAAGGATAATCGCCTTTTGGTGAGGCGCCCTGTCCGTTCATGATGAATTTTGTTTTCTGGTAGATCAGTGGCACCAACCGGCCGTACTCGTTCCTTACGGTGAAGGGGGTACCGGGATCATTATAGGCATCGTTGGTACTGCGGTCGTCGAGCGTAGTGAGTGTTTTGGTTGACAGATCCAGCCGTTGCCAGATGCGTTTTTGCTGAGCAAAAGAACCCTGGGTCACCAGTGCCATATCCTTATTAACAAAGCTGACATTACGCATCCGCATGGGCGTGGCTATCACGGTTTGCGGGGTGGCAGTGAACGGCGCATCAAGGGTTACATACTGATCGTGATTGGGCATCTCGTGTTTGATAAAGCCACTGTCCAGTGGCTCGATCCAGCCCAGCGTGGCGGGTTGGGTGGCGATCCAGTTATGACCGCGCGGGGCGTTCAGCACGTTATCAAAGCCGCTGGGCTCCAGTTCTGAGGAGGGGATATTCGCGATGGTTTTTACCAGCGTACCTTTGGAGTCCCACACTTCAATGATGGAAGCGAAACCATAATAGGGCACCAGGTAGGAAAGATCGCCGGTGAGGCGCTCTGTCAGCAAATAATTTTTATCGGGCGAAAGCTGGATGGAGGCATACAGATCCGGCTTGCCGATGGGCGTTTCCACTCCGCCGTTATTGAGTACGGGTTGCGATGTTGCAAAAAAGCGGAACAGGGCTTCGTCGTATTTGTTTTTGATGAGATCCTGGTAGGTACGGGAAGCGGCCACTTTGCCCAGGTTCTGCTGGATGACCGGTCCGTCCGGTGCGGCGGGCTTTTGAGGCAGAGCCGTAGGAGCAGCTGTGGTAGCCTGGTAGAACAGCTGGTCATTGTCCCACCAGCTGAAATCATTGCCCGTGACGGTGTTGAGCGGAGTACGGTTTATTTTAACGGCCTGCGCGGTTTTTACGTCTACCACATAAAGATCGATGGCGGTCCGCGTTTCCTGGAGGAAGGCCAGCTTATTACCTGCGCGGTTCCAGGAAACGGAGGAGGCTCTCAAAGGTTCGGGCAGGCCGCTGATGGCGGTTTCTTTACCGGTACCTACATTTTTTAAGGTGAGGCCGGTGTAATAGCTGCCTCTGCTGGGACTGAAATTGGCCGGGTTGATGCGTAGCCCGGCGATCCGCAGTTCCGGTTGAGCGAGGTCTTCCACGGTAGGCCCGGCACTGCGTTGCAGGAGCGCCATCCAGGAGCCGTCGTCATTAAAGCTGACACCAGGGTTGAAGGTGGCGAGTAATAATTTTTCAATAACAGCGGGTGGTTTCTGGTAGGTGCTGTTATCCTGGGCGGTTATTTTAGTAAAAATGCAAAAGGAAAAAAGAAAGAACAATAAGCTTCTGATCATTGTTTGGAGATTTTGGTATGACTGCACCGAATGTAGTAAATTTCCGGGGAAAGCAAAGATAAAAACGCGTATTCATGGATGCAATTGATCTAAGCCAACCCGAAAGCGTGCCGCAATTATTTGCAGCGGCCTGGAACCAGTATGATGCAGGAAAACTGGCGGAACTGTTTGTTGAAGATGCAGCATTTGTAAATGTGACCGGTCTTTGGTGGCACAACAGAGCCGCGATTTTTAAGGCAC
>DASVMC010000914.1:0-12289 GCA_036384555.1 Niabella sp.
GGTGCTGATATTGCCAATGTGTGTAATGAAGCCGCGCTGATTGCGGCCCGGAAAAATAAGAACGGCGTAGACATGCAGGACTTCCAGGATGCGGTGGATCGTGTGATCGGAGGTCTGGAAAAAAAGAACAAGATCATTTCTCCGGAGGAAAAAAAGATCATTGCCTACCACGAAGCGGGGCATGCAATCTGTGGCTGGTTCCTGGAACATGCTTATCCGTTGTTAAAAGTAACAATTGTGCCAAGAGGTACGGCAGCATTGGGGTATGCCCAGTATACGCCGAAAGAACAATACCTGTATAATACGGATCAATTGTCGGACCAGATTTGTATGACATTGGGCGGCCGGGCCAGCGAGGATATTTTCTTTGGAAAAATTTCTACGGGAGCCCAAAATGACCTGCAACAGGTAACGCGTACTGCTTACTCAATGGTAACTATTTACGGTATGAATAATAAAGTAGGCAATGTGAGTTTCTATGATCCGCACCAGGAAAGCTCCTTTACAAAACCGTATAGCGAGGAAACTTCTAAATTGATTGACGAAGAAGTAAGAAGCCTTATTGAGAATTCGTATAAGCGCACGTTGGAATTGTTAACAGAAAAGAAAGAACAGGTAGCAAAACTGGCGGAAGCACTGCTGCAGCGGGAAGTATTGTTCCAGGCAGATGTAGAAGCCCTGATCGGCAAGCGGCCTTACGAGGAAAAGAAGCTTTTACAGCCGGATCCTGCAACGCCTACCGGTGAAATTTCTGCCGGAGTTCCTCCCTACGACAGTGATGTGACCAACCAGTCATTACCGTCGTCACAACAGGATGAGGAAAGTATTTAAAAGATGTAAATTGATTATAAGAGAGATACGTAAAACGTATCTCTCTTTTTTTTACCTGTTGGTAAAATAGTAAATAGCAAACTTTCGTAAACGTTCCCTAATAGCGTACATTCGCACTGTGATCGCGTCTTCAAAAGATAAAATACTTAAAAAGATCAGGGAGGCTCTGATTCAATCAACACCTGTTCCTTTTCCCAAAAGCGAGGGCCAGTCTCTGGTATATCAGCCGTTGCAGCAGGAGCTGGAAGTTGAATTTGCAGAGCGGTTTACCGCATTGCAGGGCAGGTTTGCCTATTGCCTGAGTAAGAAAGAATTTACCGGCCAGTTCAATGCTTTACTTTTTGAAAGAAAATGGGAAAAAGTGTATTGCCTGGAATCAGCATTAACAGAACTATTAGGCCAGCATCTCAATAGTAGCAGTTACGGGGAAGATCTGGCAGGTTGTGATGTGTCTGTAACCGGTTGTGAATACCTTGTAGCACGCACCGGCAGCATTGTTATGAGCGCGGCACAGCTGAGCGGCCGCAAAACCAGCGTATATGCTCCTGTGCATGTATGCGTTGCTTATACCAGTCAGCTGGTGTTTGACATTAAAGATGCGCTTGATGGTCTGAAGGAAAGATATGGTAACGGACTTCCTTCACTCATTACTTTTGCCACAGGACCCAGCCGGACCGCAGATATTGAAAAAACACTGGTTGTGGGCGTACATGGCCCTAAAGAAGTGTATGTATTTTTAATTGACGATACAGAATAACACCCTTATGCAAAGCAACTACCTTTTTGTTTACGGATCCCTTTTAAGTGGGTTTAAGAACCCTGCCTATGAATATATTACCCGGTATTTTGAATTGATAGGACCCGCTACCACCAACGGTACGCTGTATGACCTGGGAAATTATCCGGCTGCAGTACCCGATGAAAGTGGTCGCAGCATTATTGGAGAATTGTATAAAATACGTAATAACAACCAGTTGTCCTATGCTATTGCCCAGCTGGATGGTTATGAAGGCCTGAACCCGGAAGCAGGGGAAACACCTAATTATAAAAGAGCCATCTCCATTGTCAGCTGCAATAAGGAACAGGTTGAAGCATGGGTTTACTGGTTCAATCATGCTATTGCGCACTACCCGGTTATTGCATCCGGGGATGTGCTGGAGTACCTGAGATCAAAAGGGTAACAGGTATTGATATTCAAATTTTTGCGTATCAAATGCCTGTTAAGGTCCGGTCTGAAGATTTCGTTCTGCTCCTCAGCGCTGCCGGTTGCTTTTGTTTTTTCTGTCAGGTTTAAATAAAAAAGGCCGCCCACTTGGGAACGGCCTGTATTTAGGGTTTGAATAATGAATTATTTTGCCGTAACACGAAGATCCACTCTTCTGTTTTGTGCTTTACATTCAGGCGTATCATTGGCCGCACAAACAGGATGGTCAGGACCATAGCCATCAGATGTAATATTAGCGGCCGCAATACCCAGCTTTACAATTTCACTGGCGGCTGCTTTTGCTCTTTCTGCAGATAATTTCTTATTAACTTCGGCCGAACCTGTATTGTCTGTATAACCTCCGAATTTTATATGCGCATTGGGGAAGTTTTTAAGAATGGTTGCTATATTTTGCAGCTGTTTCTGAGACTCTGCGGTTAGTACCGATTTGCTTGTTTCAAAATATACACGGTCCAGTGTAATCCATCCCTTTGTTTTGTCTACGGTATCAACTGTTCCGTTGGTCAGAAAATCATATAATTTAGCTTCTGTACTGTTAGCACCTACGGTAATGGAGGTACCATCTGCCAGCTTAATTTCTTTATCGGCACCTACATCATAAATATAGTTTCCGCTGACAGAGTCGTATTTACCGGTTTCTGCTGTGGCTGGAGCCGGAGGAGGGGCGATAGCGGTAGAATCAACAGTGGTTGTTGTAGAATCTGATGTTGCGGTTGTTGGATGATTGCAGCCTTTACCCAGGAAATACCAGAGGGCCAGCGCTATCACTGCCAGCAGTAAAAGCGGAAGCAGCCATTTTGCGCCGCCGCCGGCTGATTGAGCGGTATTTTCTGCATAATTATAGGTAGATGTAGCAGTGTCCTGAACATTCGAAACCGTCTGGCGCAACCCGTCAGAGATGCTGTTTAATCCTAAAACCCCGCTAAGGGTGCTTAACCCTGCAGGCAGCGCGCTTGTAATATTGTTTTTTTGCTCGCCCAGGAAATTGGAGAGACCAGATGCGCTCAGGTTATTATCTGTGGCATGTTTACCAAGCAACCCAAGAATTAGTGGGGTGATCATACTGATCAATGAGCCCGAGGAGGAAGATTTAATACCCGAGAAACTGGCAATGGTGTCAATAACTGCATTCGTTTTATCTCCCAGCAGCCCTTTAAAGAAATTGGTTCCCTTTGCTAAAAGGTCAGCATTGCCGAAAAGAGAACTGGAATTATTTAAAACCCCGCTGTTATAAATACCTTTAGCGGTATCCAGGACTTCTGTTGCGCCCTGCTCGCTGTTGGTAGCCTTGGCCGCCACCGTACCCAGCAGCGCGGGAATAATACCGGAAACGGCGTTGGATACATTGCCCTCGCTTTCATTTAAAAAGGAGCCGGCCTTCGCAATCAGATCCTGCGAAACATAGTTTTTTATAAGCTCTACAATGTTGACTGACATAGTTTAAGTTTTTAAGTTTTTTGTATTAGGTGAAAATGAAGTACTTATTAAGCCATTTTTTAAGATATATCTAAAAATATGCCATTTTCCATAATTCTTTTAAAATGAGCCGATAAGAGGCGGCAAAACAGGAGCCTGGATCATTTTTACCAGGGCCGCATAATTCCTGTTAATTGAAAGCCAGTAAAGTAGATGAAGAATAACACCAGGTTCATTAGTGTTATGGTTAAAATTAACCAGAAAGTTTTATGCGCATCCCTCATGAGGTATCCAAAAGTGGCGCCATACATATATAAGAAAGCAGTCATAAAAAACGGAACAAAAAGCGCAAAATCAATGTTGATGAACTGCTTTTTGATCAGCACCAGCAGGTAGGCAGTTAAGTAAATAAGCACCTGCATTATATTAAGCTGTGCCGCAATATAAGTATTGGCAATAATATGCTCCCAGTAGTTGTATTTATGCCTGAAGAAAAACAACCAGGTTGTAAGACTAACAAAAGGGATCATTAAAAAAATAAAGGCACTGAAATAATGATTAAAAAAGCCCTCCGGGTGGGGCATTTCCCTTCCGGGATGGTATTTTTCAAATTCAACAGCTAATCCTGAGGAAATGAGCTTTACGATCAGGGTACAAATAGTGGCCATTAAGATCACATAAGCAAAGGGTTTAAAATAGTTGACCCGCCTACCTTCCAGGAACTCCTTTACCATTATCCCGGGTCTTGTAAAAAGGGCAATTAACGTAAAGAAAAAACCCTTGTCTATGTGAAAAACGGAATGCGGAATATCATGTAAGATGTAACGGGCGTCAATCCGCCCTTCATGCGACGACTGGCCGCAGTTAGGGCAATAGTGGCCCTGAAAGTGTTTATTACAATTTTTACAGGTTACAGCAGTACTCATTGTACTCAAAGATAATCGAAAAATTTCCAGCGAATACCGTTGAAATAATAGGCAATAAAAATTGTAAATAATCGCTTACCTTCCCATACAAAACCTTTATAGAATGAAAAAAATTGTTTTTTTGGTGATTGCGTTTTCCGCTTGCCAATATGGCTTTTCTCAAAAACCAGAGGATACAGAAGTGTACAAACCTGTACCACCCAAAGTGACTCCGGGTACAGAGTGCGGAGCACCTCCTTCGGATGCGGTTATTCTGTTTAACGGGAAAAACCTGGATCAATGGGTATTGACCAATGATACTACCAGGGCTGCTGACTGGATCGTGGGAGATGACGTACTTACTGTTAACAAAAAATCAGGGAATATTCAAACCCGGCAGCGGTTTAATAATTTTCAGCTGCATATTGAGTGGAAGGAGCCTGCTGATATAGACGGAACCGGCCAGGGACGGGGGAACAGCGGTGTTTTTCTTGCCTCCATAGGGAAAGGTGATGCAGGGTACGAACTTCAGGTGCTGGACTCTTATGAAAATACGACGTACACCAATGGTCAGGCAGGCGCTATTTATAAACAAGGTATTCCATTGGTAAATCCGGCCCGTAAGGCCGGGGAATGGCAGTCTTATGATGTGATCTGGACGGCTCCTGTTTTTGATGCTTCCGGCAAGCTGTCAAAACCAGCCTATGTTACTGTTTTTTTCAACGGCGTTCTGGTACAGGATCATTTTGAATTGAAAGGACCTACCCAATATATCGGTCAGCCGTCTTATAATACCCCTCACGGTGCATCACCTATTAAATTGCAGGCACATGGCGACAAAAGTAAGCCTATCAGCTATCGCAATATATGGGTAAGGGAAATTGTGCAACCTCAATAAAGGCGCTAAAGGATATGGAAATTTGTGAAACAGCACTCTTAGTAGTGCTGTTTTATTTTTTAATACATATAATAACCCGCAAATACCATGGACAGCAAAAGCAAAACCATCCCTTTTTTGTTAGGCGCATTTTTATTGATCATTTGTTCTTTTGCCCCGAAGCCGGATAACCGGTTAGCCGGTATCTGGGAACTGCAAATGGAAGATTCCCCAACCGGGCTTCTGAAGATCTTTAATAAAGACGGATCTTTTACCAATATTGGCCTGGGCGACAACGGTTTTGGCATTGCAGCAGAAGGTACCTATGCGTTGCAGTCTGAAAACAGCTACCTGGAAAAAATAGCTGTTTCCTCCTTTAAGGACCAGCAAGGTACACAAAAGGAAGTCCGGTTTCTGATAAGCGGGGATAGTACATTGCATATAGCGTATACTATTGCCGGTACCACGTATAACGAAGATTATAAACGGCTAACCGTAATTAAGGGACAGTAACCAACAGGGTCGTATTGTTGTGAGCATAGTGTGTATATACTTACACTACAATATTCACCATCTTGTTTTTTACATAGATGATCTTCTTAGGCGTTTTGCCATCTACCCATTTTTGAACAACCTCATTGGCCAGTACCAGCTGCTCTACCTCCTGTTGGGAAGCATCCAGGGAAAGGATCATTGTGGTACGCATTTTCCCGTTAATGGAAATGGGGTATTCTTTGTCTGATTCCCTCGTATATTTTTCTTCAAACTTCGGAAACGCGGCATCCAGTACGCTGGAAGTATTGCCCAGGGCATGCCACAGCTCTTCTGCAATATGCGGCGCATAGGAAGAGAGCATGATGAGCACCGGCGCCAGCAGCTGTTTTTTATGCGATTTAAGATCAGTTAACTCATTAACCAGGATCATAAAGGCACTCACACCCGTATTAAAACTGAAACGCTCCGTATCGTCTTCAATTTTTTTGATGCTTTTGTGCAGCACTTTCAGCTCGGCAGCAGTAGGAGCTTCGTCGGTCCACAATGCCGTGCTTTGCTGTGCTGTTCCGGGAACAGCATCTTTAAAGAATAAACGCCACAGTTTTTTCAGGAAACGGTGCACGCCTTCAATACCTTTGGTATCCCAGGGTTTGCTCATTTCCACCGGCCCCAGGAACATTTCATACATACGGAAGGTATCAGCACCGTATTTGTTCACCAGGTCATCCGGGTTTACGGTGTTGAATTTTGTTTTGGACATCTTTTCCGTTTCTGTTCCGCACAGGTATTTGCCGTTCTCCAATACAAAGGTGGCACCGGCAAATTCATTATTTTTCCATTTTTTAAAAGCTTCAATATCCAGCTCTGTACCGTCCACAAAATTTACATCCACATGAATTTTGTCCAGCACTTTTCCCTGGTAGGTTCCGTCACCGGCTATTAAGCCGTGGGAAACGAATTCATTGGTTCCGTTAATGCGATACACAAACCGGCTGCTTCCCTGTATCATTCCCTGGTTCACCAGCCGCTTAAAGGGTTCATCAAAGCTCAGATAGCCCAGGTCGTACAGGGCTTTTGTCCACATACGGCTATACAACAAATGCCCGACAGCATGTTCGGTACCGCCAATGTACAGGTCTACCTGGTTCCAGTAATCGGTAGCCTGCCTGCCTGCAAATTCTTTGTCGTTCCCGGGATCCATATACCGCAGAAAATACCAGCTGGAGCCTGCATAACCAGGCATGGTATTGGTTTCCAGCTCCTGTGCTACCCATTCCGGTATATTGGCCAGGGGTCCTTCCCCTTCCGGACCGGGTTTATAACTGTCTACCTTTGGCAATTCAAGCGGCAAGGCATCCGTGCTTAACGGGTAGGCAGTACCATTTTTCCATTTTACAGGGAAGGGTTCGCCCCAGTAACGCTGGCGGCTAAAAGCAGCATCACGCATCTTATAATTTACCTTACGTTTACCGATGCCTTTTTCTTCAATGGTTTTGATCACGGTTTCCATTGCTTCGCGCATCGGTGTTCCATTTAAGAAACCCGAATTTTCTAAAACAGCATCTTTGGTGGCGTTTGCTTCTTCCCCGTTAAAATGATCCCCGATGATATTAGTGATGGGAATATTAAAATGTTTTGCAAATTTAAAATCACGCTCATCACCGCAGGGTACGGCCATTATAGCCCCGGTTCCGTAACCGGCCAATACATATTCGCTGATCCAGATAGGAATTTCGCGGCCATCAAAAGGGTTGATCGCATAAGCGCCGGTAAATACACCGCTGATCTTTTTTTCAGCCATCCGTTCCCGCTCGCTCCTGCTTTTTACGTAAGCGATATAGTCATCCACTGCTTTTGCCTGATCCGGGCTTTTTATACGGTCTACCAGGTCCAGTTCCGGTGCAATCACCATAAAGTCTACTCCCATAATGGTATCGGGCCGGGTGGTGTATACCCTTATTTGAGGTTTGAGATCTGAGCTCTGAGATTTGATCTCAAAATCGATCTCCGCTCCGCTGCTTTTCCCGATCCAGTTGGTTTGCATTTCTTTCATCGCTTCGCTGAAATCCACGTGTTGCAACCCTTCCATCAAACGATCGGCATATTCTGTAATGCGCAGGTACCACTGGCGCAACTTCTTTTTTACAACCGGATAGCCACCCCGCTCGCTGACACCATTCACCACCTCATCATTTGCCAGTACGGTCCCCAGTGCCTCGCACCAGTTCACTTCTCCATAGCCGCAATAGGCCAGGCGGTATTCCATTAATATAGCCTGTTGGGTCGTTTCATTAAATGCATTCCATTCTTCCGCGGTAAATGTCAGCGATGAAAGACCCGGAATCTGAGCTTTTTCGTTTGGAACAGGGTGATTGCTGTTACCTTCCTGCAGGAACCGTGTTATCAATTGCTGGATCTTTTCCGCTTTTTGTGTTTTGCGGTTGAACCAGCTTTCAAACAATTGTAAAAAGATCCATTGTGTCCATTTATAATAATTCGGATCGCTGGTACGCACTTCCCGACTCCAGTCAAAGCAAAAACCAATATTGTCCAGCTGTTTTCTAAAGGTTGCAATGTTCTTTTCTGTTGAAACAGCAGGGTGAATGCCGTTTTCAATAGCATATTGTTCCGCAGGTAATCCGAATGCATCATATCCCATAGGGTGCAATACATTAAAACCCTTCAGTCTTTTATACCGTGCATAAATATCACTGGCAATATATCCCAGGGGATGGCCTACATGCAATCCTGCACCACTCGGGTAAGGAAACATGTCCAGAACGTAATATTTAGGCTTATTGCTGTTGTTAGAAACGGTGTAGGTTTGGTTCTTCGTCCACTCCTTTTGCCACTTTTTCTCTATTTCGTTAAAATTATATTCCATGGTTCTGTTATTCTGCGGGCGACCCTTAACAATATTCCTGGTAAGGAAGTTTCTCGTTAATTATCAATAAAGGATAAGGAAACCCGTTGTGGGCGGCAAATTTAAGCAATGTACCCCTGAAACCGCCATTTTAGGAGCGTTAAAACAGCATACCGGTTCAAAAACATCTAAAAAAGTATTAAAAATGTCGTATTTGGGTAAATAGCAGTTGTTAAGGCCAATTTGTAGTATATTGCGATCCTAAATTTTAAGGATGGCAACAACTGTTAAAAGTGCAGCCAATATGGTTAAGGATGCACCTTCTATATTTGGCAAAAACAATTACCTGTTAATGCTGGTAGGTGCAATTGTTATTGCTGCGGGTATGTTCTTAATGGCTGGGGGAAAAAGTGATAACCCGGCTGTATTTAATAAAAGCGAAGTATACAGCGCGCGCCGTATTACTGTGGCCCCGATAATTATTATATTAGGGCTGGCTATTGAAGGAATTGCTATCTTCAGAAAATCTCCGCAGGAAAAAAAATAATCAATAACTGATAAAGGAATTTATAAGGCGGCCACTTTTGTGTCGCCTTATTTTTTAAAATCAATTTATGAGTACCATTCAGGCTATTATTATTGCAATTATTGAAGGAATTACCGAGTACCTGCCTATTTCTTCCACGGGTCATATGATCATTGCCAGCTCCTTTATGGGTATCGAAAAACAGGAATTTACAAAATTGTTCGAGGTTGCCATACAGCTGGGAGCCATTCTTGCCGTGGTGGTGCTCTACTGGCGGAAATTCTTCCCTTCCAGGGCGGAAGGAGGCATTAACTGGACGTTTTACCTGAAACTGATTGTTGGGGTAATTCCTGCCCTGGTGCTGGGCTATCTGTTCTCTGATAAGATTGATGCGCTGCTGGAAAGCCCCACAACGGTTGCCGTCTCCTTATTTGCAGGTGGTTTTGTGTTGCTGTTTATAGACCGGCTGTTTAATCATCCCACTGTAAGGACTGTAGATCAGGTATCTTATCCAAAAGCATTTATAACCGGTATCTGGCAGGTAATTGCCATGATTCCGGGGGTGAGCCGGAGTGCGGCTTCTATTATTGGCGGTATGCAGCAGAAAATGACACGCGAAATAGCGGCTGAATTTTCATTTTTCCTGGCAGTGCCTACCATGGCTGCCGCCACCTTATATTCTTTATTCCTGAAAAAGTGGACACAGAGCGGGGTTGAGCAAAAGGGTTACCAGATCATACTGGCGTCCAAAGAAAATACGATCGCTTTTGCGATTGGTAATATTGTGGCCTTTATAGTAGCCATTATTGCGATCAAATTCTTTATTGATTATCTGAAAAAATATGGGTTCAAGGCTTTTGGCTGGTATCGGATTATTGTCGGAGGAGTATTGTTATTGCTGGTTTATAAGGGGGTGATTGCATAGCAGTGAATGGTCAATAATGAATGGAAAGTTGACTACCGTATGATAAACTGCTAATCACTATATTTTTAAAATTAAACCATCAGGATCCGGAAGTTTAAAAGTGCCCAAAGACTTCTTATAGAATGTTACAGAATTCAATGATCTTACCTGGCCACGAAAAGTTTGGAAGGACATCGTAAATAACAGGTTTGATCAATGCAAATTAGTTTTGTCTTATTTACAGTTGACTATTCACATTATGAACACATACGAATCCAGCAGAACTTTATTTGAGCGCGCGCAGCAAAGCATTCCCGGTGGGGTTAACTCTCCCGTACGCGCTTTTAAAAGTGTGGGAGGAACTCCTGTTTTTTTTGAAAAAGCGAAAGGCGCTTATTTGTATGATGTGCAGGGGCAGCAATATATTGACTACATCGCTTCCTGGGGACCGATGATACTGGGACATGGATACGAGCCGGTTGTAAAAGCCATACAGCAGCAGGTAGCAAAAGCAACTTCTTTTGGGGCGCCTACCGAGTTGGAAATCGAAATGGCTGAGTTCATCAAATCCATGGTACCCAACGTAGACCTGATCCGTATGGTCAACAGCGGAACCGAGGCCTGCATGAGCGCGCTGCGGGTAGCACGTGGGTATACCGGGAGAAATAAATTCATAAAGTTTGAAGGTTGTTATCATGGTCATGCTGATCCGTTCCTGGTAAAAGCGGGCAGTGGAGTAGCTACTTTTAATATCCAGACCGTACCCGGAGTTACGGCCGGCGCGGCTAATGATACATTAACCTGTGCCTACAATGACCTGGCTGCTGTTCAAAAACTGGCAGCAGATCATAAAGGGGAAATAGCAGCCATTATTGTAGAACCCGTTGCAGGGAATATGGGCTGCATACCTCCTCAGCCAGGCTTTCTGGAAGGCTTACGCAGGATCTGTGATGAGGAAGGCATGGTGCTGATTTTTGATGAAGTAATGAATGGGTTCCGCCTGGCTTTAGGTGGAGCGCAGGAGCGGCTGGGTATTGATGCGGACCTGGTAACCTACGGTAAAGTAATAGGGGCGGGAATGCCGGTAGGTGCTTTTGGTGGTAAAAAGCATATAATGGAAGTTGTGGCCCCATTGGGAAATGTTTACCAGGCAGGCACACTAAGCGGTAACCCGGTAGCGATGATTGCAGGATTAACCTTGTTAAAAGCATTGAAAGCAACCCCCGAATTACTAATAGAGCTGGATGAGAAAACACAATATTTAAAAGACGGATTGGAAGACGTATTAAAAGCCTGGGGACAGCCGTATATTCTTAATTATTTTGGCAGCATGCTCAGCATCCATTTCAGTAGTCAGCCGGTTGTTGATTTTTCAACGGCCGCCGCCTCAGACACAGAGCGGTTTAAAAAATTCTTCCATGCCTTATTAAAGCGGGGTGTTTACCTGCCGCCTTCAGCTTTTGAAAGCTGGTTTTTGAATAACGCATTGACTAAAGACGACCTGGATAAAACGATCTGGGCAGTAAAAGAAAGTCTTAAAGAGATCAGCATCTCCGCTTAAATTTTTGAAAAGGACTACATAGCCTACTATAAACATATGTATCAATCTGCTTTTAATTTTCCATTATAATTTCACGCCAAAAACTGAACTCCGCCGTCCCTTCAGGAAATTCCGCTGCCGTTTTAAGGAACGCCTGCATATGTGGAGTTTGCAGGTGCGGACCTGTAAAAACAGCTTCGCTATCCCAATATTCTTTGGGTCGTCATGTACACGAATACCATGGCAGGCCGGCTCTTCACGCAGCACCGTCTTAATATTTGCCTCAAGCGCCAGCCTGGCCTTATCAATTTTACCAGGTTGAATGGCGCATGTAATTACAACAGTAACCCGGTTGGTATTCATGTTTTTAAAATTAAAATGTTCAGTGACACAAATAATACGAACTCCTTAAGCATGATCCTTTTCTTTCTTCATTTTTTTGGAAACAGTTTCGCGCCTCATAAAAAATGAGGCTAGTTGGGGTTTGCTATTTCGTAATGCAGCTGAACCGTATTGCCGTTTAGTTTTGTTACATCCAGCAGGCTGAGTTGAAACTCAGATTCTATACCCTTTAAAAACGGCAGGCCACTGCCAAAAAGCACGGGTTCCATTACAAAATAAATGTCATTCACCAACCCTGCATTTACAAACGCACTGATAGTGGCTGTGCCGCCAATAATAACGGCGTTGGTGTGGCCCCTGTCTGT
>DASVMC010000915.1:0-4142 GCA_036384555.1 Niabella sp.
TTCCCGGCGGCCGGGGCCCCGCATCATTTTTACCTCGCCTGTTGAGAAGGGCGGAAAATTATAGTGCAGGATAAATTTAGAATAGTCCGATTTCGCTGCTGATTCTATCAACAGTTCATCAAGGGCAGTACCTAATGTAACCGTAGTCAATGACTGGGTTTCACCACGTGTAAATAAAGCGGACCCATGGGGGGAAGGCAATACATCCACTTCCATATCCAATGGGCGGATCTCCGTTAAAGAACGGCCGTCCAGCCGTACTCTTTCATCCAGGATCATATCCCGCACCACATCGTACTGAAGATCATGAAAATAGCCTTTTGCCATTTTCTTTTGCTCGTCAGTAAAAGGCGTTTCTTCGGTGGCGGCTTCTTCAAGCCCTTTCAGCAGTTCTTCCTCAATGGCCGCAAAGCGGTCTGTACGCTCGTGCTTACCCAGTTTTCCTTTAGCCACGTCATATACCTTTGGCTGGGCAAAGCTGTATACTTTTTCACGCAATGCCTCATCCTGGGCAGGTTTCTTATATTCTCTTTTACCGGCAATACCTTTTAAGGCACGCAGCTCTTCCTGTGCTTTGATCTGGATACGGATGGCATCATGCGCTACACCCAGTGCCTTTACCAGATCATCCTCACTGCATTCCTCAGACTCCCCTTCTACCATCATCAGGTTCTTTTCAGTAGCTGCAATGATAAAATCCACATCAGAATCTTCCATTTCAGAACGGGTCGGATTTATTTTAAACTGCCCGTTCACGCGTCCCACCCGAACTTCACTGATGATTTCTTTAATAGGCACATCTGAAACGGCCAGGGCTGCGGATGCAGCCAGACAAGCCATAGCATCCGGCATTATTTCAGGATCACTGCTGATTAATGTAACCAGCACCTGCACATCACATAAATAGTCATCAGGGAACAGGGGACGTAATGCCCGGTCAATCAACCGGGAGATCAACACTTCATAATCGCTCAGACGGCCTTCTCTTTTAAAGAAGGAACCAGGGATACGTCCTGCAGAAGCAAATTTTTCCTGGTAATCCACTGTTAACGGGAAAAAGCTTTGACCTTCCTTTGGCTCTTTGTTAGCCACTACGGTAGCCAGCAACATACATTTACCAATAGATACGGTCACCGATCCGTCGGCCTGACGGGCCAGGCGGCCGGTTTCTATGGTTATTTCTCTTCCATCGCCTATATCAAATACCTTTCTGATAGGTTGTTGTAACATAAAATAAACTTGATTTTTTTTAATAAATGGCCCGGTTTGAATGCCGATATTTACAAACTGCTACGCGGCAAAAACATCCGGCAGCATCGTATTTCTATACGGAGTTTTCTTGTTCAGATAAAACGGGCAAGTGTAAAAACAGTTATTCCCAACATCCTGCGGACATTGGGAATAAATTATTATAGGAGTATTGATCGTAACAATCAAAACCGGATAAAACAATTCGCCAATACCCTTTGGGATTGGAGAAATTTATTTTCTGAGACCCAGTTTTTCGATCAGAGCACGGTACCCTTCCAGGTTATGCTTCTGAAGATACGCCAGTAAGCGCTTACGTTTACCAACCAGCTGCAGTAATCCGCGGTTGCCTGAAAAATCTTTTTTATTCTGTTTTAAGTGTGCACTTATTTGTGCAATGCGCTCAGTCAGTTGCGCTACCTGGCCTTCAATAGAGCCGGTATTTGTGGCTTTACCACCAAATTCTGCAAAAATTTCTTTGTTTCTTTCTTTTGTAATTGGCATCTTTAAACTTTTAAAGGATCATCCGATTTTTTTCTATTCAATATTTTCGGCTGCAAAGGTAACGCATAAAAGGGAAATTTCAAATTAATTGTTACGGGTCCCGCACAGAAAGTCTGCTAATCCTTAATCCGTTGATTATAAACACTTAACAGCTCAATTAAGGAATAATTATCCCCATAATTCCCGGCTGTAATCCTCCTGGGAAGCTGGCTGAATTCTACTCAATACCACCGGTTTTTCAATAATTATTCGACATCATATAACAAACAGCAGTAAGCCTATCTTCTTTCCCGTATAATCATCAGAAGCCCTGTATCTTTACCAGATGAAAACACATACCACTAATTATTCGGATACCTTTATTCAGGTTGCAGAAGACTGTCTTGTACAGCACAGCCAGGTTCCTCCCTTAAAAGACGACAGAAAAACCGCGGCCAACATCCAGTTTGAAATGATCTATAACAACCCTTACAAGTACACTTCAGACGATGTACTTTTTGAGGTATACGCCCGTAAAAATGACCTTACAAAGGCAGCATATAAACCGGAACGGGAAAAATTCTTTTCAAAAGGACAGCCCTGTCTGCGCGCTTCCCCGCTTACAAAACGGTATGGCTGGGGCGTGCACAGCAATCATGAAGGAAAAGTAGCCATTTATGAACTGGGGTCCGAACCCTATAAAAAATACGCAACAGATAAAAACATAAAAGTAATAAAAGCAATGCGGTCCAGCCGTTAATCACCGTTCTGCAATTCAATAATTCTGAAACAGATGAAATTTATCGTTTTATTTCGAGAACCTGATGGCAGAAAAGAACAGCATCCACAGGAAGCCATCAAAATACACCAGGAGAACTGGAAACAATGGATGCATACGCTTATTAATAACGGGACCATTAGCGGCGGCAGCGGATTAACCCTGGATGGGTGCATGATAGAAGCAGACGGCGCTACTGTCCACAATACCATTCATAGGAATGGAGATGAAATCATTGGCGGTTTCTTGCTGATCAGTGCCCAGAACCTGGATGAAGCAACTGCAATTATGAAGAGCTGCCCTGTTTTTGAATTTGGAGGATATGCAGAAATAAGAGTGCTCCAGAATCAGCAATAAGGCCCGGTTCGCTGTTCTTCCTGTCTGCAAGCTGAAATAGTTTAAATTCGCACCATGGAGTTCTCACAGGATACTAAAAATATATTGGGATTGCAATTGCCGACAGATCCGCGCTGGGTCAATCTTACCGAAGTATCGCTGGAGGCAATTCTGACAGATCATGCCTACTGCGAACAAAAAGCGGCCACAAGCTGCATCTCTATTATACAACGTTATAGCGATAAAGAACAGCTGGTAAAAGCGCTCGCTCCCATTGTTACAGAAGAATGGGGGCATTTCCGGCTGGTATTGCAGGAACTGGAAAAACGAGGTTTGAAACTGGGCCGTCAACGTAAGGACGAATACGTAAACGCCCTGCTTCAGTTTCAAATAAAAGGCGGCACTCCTGATGCCGTTTTTCTAGACAGGCTGCTTACAATGGCAATGATAGAAGCCCGGAGCTGTGAGCGTTTTAAAAGACTGAGTGAAGGTTTGAATGATTCCTATCTGAGCAAATTCTATCGTCGCTTTATGGAAAGTGAGGCCGGGCATTACACCTTATTTATCGAGCTGGCAGAAACGTATTTACCAAAGGACCAGGTGCGTAAGAGATGGGCTGACTGGTTAGAACATGAAGCTGTCATTATGAAAGACCTGGAACTGAGAGGTGACCGCATTCATTAAGGTTACCAACCATTCATTTTTATCTGCCGGTATCAAAACCTGCGATCAGCTGCTGCATTACCGCATTTTTCAGAAATTGCAGAACAGCCTGCCGGTCCGTTACGGTAAGATGAACCGTATATTCTTCTTCAAACAGGGTATATAATTCATTAACAGAATAGTTGGCCTCAACCAGGTATTCAATCATTCTTATAACAGCCGCAGAAGCGCCTGTAAAGAGCACTTCTCCGCTGGAATTCCGGTGCGCAATTACAAAATAACTTCCCTTGTCTTCACCGGAGATCATGCCCGGGTTTTTCTGATGTACAGGATACGTAAAAGCCAGCAGCCGGTGTTCAGGGTTCAATACCAGCCGGTCCGCCAGCAGGTTGCCTGAAGGATTTGCGGTAACCGGAATATCTTCCATCATAAACAGCTCCACCTCTATCCATTCAAACCAAAGTAATTCTTCCAAAAAAGGATAGGCTTTTAAAAGCGGATACTGAATACCGGAAAGGTATTCATAAAATTCTTTAGGCATATACCACACCTGGGGTGACTGACAGGCATGATTTGAAAAAAAATCGGCAACAGCCTGATCCCACTCATTCCCCTGTAAAAGCTGATGGGTTAG
>DASVMC010000916.1:0-5141 GCA_036384555.1 Niabella sp.
CACCTGGTTCAGATACGATTCGGTGGTTGACCGTTTTTGCCAGATCAGATCGGAGGTCAACAGGTTGTCCGGCTTTTCATCTAAGTATTTTGCACAGCTACCCAGCAGGAGCACCACGCTGCAGATAAAAAAGGGATTTAAAAACTTATTCATTGTAGATTAGAATTAAAGTGATTTAAAACAATGCCCTGATCCCAAAAGTCCCCATCCTTGTTATAGGATATTTAGCTCCATTGGAGCCGAGCTCGGGATCCCATAATTTGAATTTGGAAAAGGTCAGCAGGTTTTGTCCGCCTACATAGACATAAAGGGAACTGAAACCGATCCGCTTCATTCTATTGGAAGAAAAATTATACCCTATTGAAGCCTGCTTCAACCGCAGATAGGAACCGTCCTTTAACCACCAGGTACTATTGATATAGTTATTGTCCTGGGTACCGGCAATGGTCAGGCGCGGGTATGCAGCATCCTGCCGGGGATTTTCCTGGGTCCAACGGTCTTGGATCACCGTTAACGAATTGTTTGGATATTGTCCCATACCCGAAAAAGGGATCACCCCTACCCCCGGTGCGCCAAGTCCGCCAATCCCTGATCCATTAGCCATCACACCAACGTCTGCAATGCCCTGGAATAAGGCAGACAGATCGAAATTATGATAGCTTATGGTAAAGCCGGTACCGTACAGCCATTTAGGGAACCAGGATTTTCCAAGATAAGTCCAGTCATTGGCATCCACCACGTTATCTCCGTTCAGGTCTTTATAGCGGATATCACCCGGGGCTACCACGCCAAATTGCTGCGCAGGACGGCTGTTGATATCATTCTGATCCACAAACAAGCCATCGGCAATATAGCCTGTAAATTCTCCAAACATGTGGCCGGCAGATACCTGGTACGCGTTTTGCCGAACCGGTTCATCCGCGTATATCACTTTATTTACGGCGTAAGTAAAATTCCCGTACAGGCGCAGGCCTACCTTCCCAAACTGGTCATTGTACTCGATATTTCCATCCACACCCCTGTTTTTTGCTTCTCCTAAATTTGCATATATTGAAGATCCGTAATACCCCGCTATATTGGCCACGGTCTTTCGTTCTACCAATATATTTTTCCGGTGATCCACAAAATAGTCAGCTGTTATATTGATCTTTTTAAACAATCCCAATTCAATACCCAGGTCCGTTTTGTAAGAACGTTCCCAGGTCAGGTTCTGGATACCGATGATGCTTTCTGTAATACCGCCTGCTAACGCCCCGTTTAATCCAAAACCGGTACCACCACTGTTACCCATTTGTGTAAAGTACGGGAAGCGGTCGCCGGAGCCGATGTTATCATTTCCCACCACACCATAAGAAGCCCTTAATTTTAAGAGCGGTATTGCATCCGACATCCCTTCAAAGAATTTTTCTTTAGACACTACCCAGCCGCCGGATATAGAGGGGAAGAAACCGAACCGCTTACCCGGCTCAAAGTTCTCCGACCCGGTATAGCCGGCATTCACTTCCAGCAGGTATTTATCCAGATAACCATAATTTATCCGGCCGGCTATGCTCTGGTTCTTATAAGGAATAGACCCGATAGCAGTACCGGCCGTACTTACCAGGTGGTTGCGCATATTATACAGAACCATACCTCCAAAGCGGTGCGGACCAAACGACCGGTCATAATTAATATTGGCTTCCAGGTACATAGTACGGTCGCCTTTTGCTTCCTGGGAATATCCTAAGAACTGCTGCCCTACCCGGTTCTGACTATAGACCAGGTTTCCGTCCTCATCGCGTCCCAGCGCCTGGTAAAGGTCGTTGGTCCCCGTACGGCGATTATCAAATTCTCCATAGCTGTCAAAAGAAAAACGCCCATAAGCAGACAGTCCTTTCGTTACAGCATCTAATTTTTGCGTAACCGTAAATACCGATTGCACCGTGGGGTGAAACTCTTTTGAATAGCCATTGTTCTGTACCTCATTCAATGGGTTATTGCCATCTCTCGGACCTGCCCATTTCCCGCCGGGATATTGTGTAGGAAAGCCGACCGGTGTGGTAGCAAAAGTCAGGTACCAGATATTTCCTGCTGAAATACCGGGGAACCGTTCATTCACCAGCATGGCATCTAAATTCAGCTGCATCAAAGTGGTGCGGGTTATATTAACATCGAGATTGGTTCTGAAATCGTATCGCTTAAAAGAAAGATTCGGATTATAATTGCCCAGGTTATGTACATTATACGGGCCTTCCTGGTCGTAAAACGAACCGGATATAAAATAACGAACATTTTCACCGCCACCGCTTACATTTAAGTTCACATTCGTGAGTGAAGCATATTTTTTATACACGGCATCCATCCAGTTTACATTGGGGTAGAGATACGGATCGAGCCCGCTGGCGGTCTTTTGAATCTGATCTTGGGTATACACTTCGGTAAGCCCCATGTTTTTACGGGCTTCATTATACAATTCCATATAGCTGATACCGTCCAGCAACTGCGGCTTTACCGCAAAGCCCGTCAGCCCCGTTTCCGCCTTTAACGATATTTTAGGCTTGCCGGCAATACCTCTTTTGGTGGTAATGATCAGCACACCATTAGCGCCTTTAGCACCATACATAGCAGTAGCAGAGGCATCTTTCAGCAAGCTGATGCTGGCCACATCTTCCGGATCTATATTATTGAAGGCTCCGCCATAAGAACCGTTTACATCATCCCGTTGCACCCCATCTACAATAATTAAAGGAGCCGCACTGCCGCGATCAACATTTGAAAAAGTGCCAATACCCCGGATAGTAAAAGTGGCATTATCGTAACCCGGCTCACCACTGGTTTGTACTGAAATGACACCGGCTACTTTTCCGGCCAGGGCATTGGTCAGATTGGGAACCGGCGTACGCATATCCGCCATATTCACAGAAGATATGGCGCCCGTAACGGTTATCTTGGATTGTTTTCCATATCCCGTAACAACCACGTCCTTCATTGCATCGGTCTTTACGGTTAAAGTGACCTTTATAGTACCTTTTCCCGGCACCACTACCTCCTGGGGGTTCATTCCTACCATCGACACATCCAGTATATCGCCGGGTTTGGCATCCAGCAGGAACACGCCCATGTCATCAGATACGGTACCTTTATTTTCACTACCCCTTTTAGCTACCGTAGCTCCGGAAACCGGAACCCCGTCCACATCTATAACCATCCCTTTTACCAGGTCCGTATCTTTTTGATGCATGATCGTTTGCTCCGGTACTATTTCCTTTTTAACCGGGGGTACTGCTTCCGGTTTCTGGTTCAGCAGTATTTTTTTTCCACGCACCAGGTAAGCAATATTCTTATTGCGGAACAAATAGTCCAAGACCGTTTCCAGGCCTGTATTCTGGAAATTAATGCTCACTTTTTCCTTATCATTCAGCACCTGGTTGCTGTAAAAGAAAACGTAGCCGGTTTGCTTTTTGATTGATTGAAATACCTGATAGAATGAGGCACTTTGCAATCGTACTGTAACAGATGGTTGTGCTGAGCCGGGCTGTGCAAAACTGCCGAATACAGCCGTCAGAAAAAAACAGCAACAACAAAGCAATCGCAGCACTGTGCCGCGCAACACCTTACTTTTGATGTGTGGTTTACCCATAAAATATTTTAACGCAATGAATGAAACAGGAGGATGACAAGCGCTCCCTTTTATATAAATACAAAAAACAATAAAAAACGGGTGAATGTAATTACAGCTTTTTTAATAAACCGCAGCCATTGCCTGGCGCTGGTAGTGCTCTGGCTGTTTACAGCCTGCAGATGCCAGTAATTTCCAGTTATACTGTCTGTGCACAGGAAAATAATATCCGTGTTTCTTTCACTACCCGACGATACATGCAGCACATCGGGAAATAGCACAACCGGTTCATTAATGAAGTGTTCGTGACACAACCGGTATCTGCATTACATTGCCGTCCATTTCCAATACGATGACAGTGTCATTTTCGTCTGGTAACACTTCCGGCAAACTTATAAGGAATTCGCTTTCCGTTTGCCGGAACTGCAGCGGATTCCCGTTTAAAAAATAAACAGCGGCTAACTTCTTCCCGGTTATTGCCGGCAGTTTAACTATGGCGCTCTCTTTTTTAAACAGATGAATAAATATTTTATTGTCCTTGCAGGTGGTGGCCAGCACGCTGTCCGGTGTATAGGGGCCACCCCGGGTATTATAAATAGCAGTTCCATACAGACGCAACCAATGTCCGACTTCCTTCAGGCGTTTAACCTGGCGGCTTTCTATCCTGCCGTCCGGCATGGGGCCTATATTCAATAACAGGTTTCCATCACCACCTGCAGTACTGGCCAGGGTTTGAATACACTGCTTCAACGATTTCATCGCATCATTGGGCTTCCATGCCCATTGCCGGCACAGGGTAATACAGGATTCCCAGGGCATTGATCGGTTCAGCGTTCCTATTTTTTGTTCGGGAGTTGCAAAATCACCTACCGATTCGTTACCCATTATTTCATGCACTCCTTTTCCCAGGCGGTTATTGATCACCAGGCCAGGATCCAATTGTTTTAAAAACCGATAGATTTCTTTGCCATAATCCAGCGTCCACGGCTGCTCCCAGTTTCCGTCAAACCAGATCATGTAGGGCCGGTAGCTGGTCACCAGCTCCCGAAGCTGATTTTTCATGTACTGCACAAATGCATCCATGTTTGCGTCAGGATCAGGCAGTTTTTTACCATCATTGTGCAACGGGTATCGTTGATCATACCAATCCAGCACTGTATAATAAATACAGAACCTGATATTATATTTTTTACAGGCGCGGGCCAAGGCCCCTACTATATCCTTTTTGTAAGGGCTGTTCTTAATATTATAGGCAGTATATTTTGTTGGCCACAGGCAAAAGCCATCATGATGTTTGGCGGTTATGGTGAGGTACTTCATACCTGCATCCCTTGCAGTTCTTACCCAGTCCTCTGCATTAAAAAGCACCGGGTCAAATTCTTTATATAAACTGTCATAATCATCACGGGTAACTTCATGATTGCGCGACCACCCGATCTCCGTTGCCCGTAACGTAACCGGGCCCCAATGTATAAACATTCCAAAACGGAGTTGCATGAATGTTTCGATATTCTTTGGGTTCGTACTGTCAACAACAGGCTGA
>DASVMC010000917.1:0-3855 GCA_036384555.1 Niabella sp.
AAAATTCCGGACACCCCTGGAATTTGACTACAGGGGTTACCATATCATAGGCATGCCCATGCCCAGCAGTGGCGGTTTGCTGACCAACCAGTTACTAAAAATGGTAGAACCTTTTCCCATCGGAGCTATGGGCTTTGAAACCCCGGCGTCTGTTCAGCTGATGGTAGAAGCAGAACGGCGCGCTTTTGCCGACCGGGCAAAATACATGGGCGACGATGATTTTGTAAAAGTTCCGGTTGACGAGCTGAGAAGTGACCGGTATTTAAAAGAACGGATGAAGGACTATGTTCCGGACAAGGCCGGCAGCAGCAAGATCACACGCCCGGGTGTATTACCGGGATATGAAAGCGAAGAGACGACCCACCTGAGTGTTTTGGATAAAGAAGGAAATGCCGTATCAGTTACCACTACCTTAAACAATACATATGGAAGCCGGACCGTTATTGGCGGCGCAGGATTTATTTTAAACGATGAAATGGATGATTTCAGCGCCAAGCCCGGCTCACCCAATCTTTATGGCGCACTGGGCGGCAAAGCCAATGCCATAGCCCCCGGCAAGCGGATGCTGAGCGCCATGTCCCCTACCGTTGTATTAAAAAATAACAGGCCCTTCCTGGTACTGGGCACACCAGGCGGCACTACCATTCCTACCTCTGTTTTCCAGACCTTGGTTGATATACTGGATTTTAGATTATCTACTGCTGATGCAGTCAATAAACCCAAATTCCATCATCAATGGCTCCCTGACAGGATCGATATAGAACAGGGCTTCCCCGAAAAAACGGCAGCGGCATTAAAAACAATGGGCTATCAATTATACGAGCGGAAACAAATCGGCCGCACGGAGGTTATTAAAGTATTACCGGATGGACAACTGGAAGCAGTAGCTGATCACAGGGGCGATGACAGTGCTGCGGGATGGTAGTGAGAATAATAAAGGAGAAAAGTTGCAGAAGTCCGGTATCAGGTATCGAATCTTTCAATTCTTAACATACAATGAACGGAACAATATTTTTGAAAAGCGCAATTCAACAATTCAGGGATTACAAACTGCTGGCAGAAAAGACCTTTGCGCAATTAAAGGAGGAAGATTTTCAGCATCAGCCTGACAACTCCAATAATACCCTGGCTGTCAATATTACGCACCTTCACGGTAATATGCTCAGCCGCTGGACCAATTTCTTAACCGAGGACGGTGAAAAGGAATGGAGGGCACGGGATACCGAGTTTGAACAACAGGAACTGGATCGGGCAACATTAATGCGGCTTTGGGAGGAAGGCTGGGCCTGTTTGCTCAATGCACTGGAATCGCTAACACCGGAGGATCTTGAAAAGACCATCCACATCCGGACAAAGCCGCTTACCGTAATTGAGGCAGTACACCGGCAGTTAACCCATTACGCTTACCATGTAGGTCAGATTGTGTTTATTGGCAAACAGATAAAGGGTACGGAATGGCAACCTTTATCTGTTCCCAAGGGTGGTTCTGCAGCGTATAACCAGCAACTGAAATCAGATCCGCAATAATAGCAGCAGACCTTGCAGACCTCTTTTATCTGAGAGAATCAGCTACCGGGCTCCTGCGCTTTTGCTTAACGAAACTCCGGCCTTATTCAGAATAACTTCCCTGTTAAACGAGAACACCTCTTCAGATTCTTTTTCTGATGTATTATCAGCGTCATAGGCGATACGGCCCGCTCCCTGTGGAATAAACGACGCATCACCGTTGCTGTTATCAATATTGATGATCCCCATTTTCAGGCCCTTAATACTGCCATCACTTTCTTTTACACCGGTAAATAACATAGCAAAAACGGCGTATTTCCCAACACTATTTGTAGATTTAACCTTGCCGTATACGGTAAAATGATCGCCATTCCCTGAAATGGCGGTCGCGATACTTGTATCACGCTCCCTGAGGAAGTTCCGGCCCAATAATTTAATACCAAAGTCTTCATCACTTTGCTCATACAGTTTTACCAAAGCATCAGTAAAACGATAACCCGGCTGATAAGGGTCATCAAAATTACTGGTATCCAGCAAAAACGGCTTTATTGAATAAACCCCTTCCACATTAGGCGGTGTTGTTCCTGCATTAATTTCCAGTCCGATCTTTTTCAGCGAATCAAGGTATTGCTGGGGTATAATATCCTGTATCTTTTTGTTCAGGATAGCTTCATCGGAGACATCATCCTTGTTACAGGAGAAGAAAAGCAGAACGGCAGCAACGGCCAGGAGACATGAATAAATATATTTCATAGAATACTTTTTACAAAAATACCCGGGGTTATCCATATGGCATATACCAAAAAATCAGTATTTTTCAAGCTAGGCAGCTGGCAGATCCTATTTATTGGCAAACGGGTAAAAGACCGGTATGGCAACTCTTATCTGTTTTCCAAGAAGGTTCAGGCACCTGTAATCAGCAACTAAAATCAGATTCATTATAATGGCAGAAGATCTTTCTATTAATCAGGGCACCAAAGAAGAGCAATACCAATCGTTATTACCCCAGATCAGCGCAATCATAGAGGGCGAACCGGATCTGATTGCCAACCTGTCCAATATTGCAGCAGCACTCAAAGAACAGTTCAACTGGTGGTGGGTTGGCTTTTACCTGGTAAAAGAGAATGAGCTGGTATTAGGGCCTTTCCAGGGACCCGTTGCCTGTACCCGCATAAAGAAAGGGCGTGGTGTTTGTGGTACCGCATGGGAACAGGCGGCAACGCTTATTGTACCGGATGTTGAGCAATTCCCGGGACATATTGCCTGCAGCAGCCTGTCCAGGTCTGAAATTGTTGTACCGCTCATCCGGGATAATACGGTCCTGGCCGTACTGGATGTGGACAGTGAGTATGCTGCTTATTTTGATGCAACAGACCAGAAATACCTGGAGCAGTTACTAGAAGGCATTGTGCTTAATGCGGCAATGATCTGATAACCCGCTTCTGTTCAGCATATTTTAAATAATATAACTATAATTGCTTATTTAAAAACCGGTTTGTATGAAAACAAAAAAGATACGCATTACAGGAAAAGTGCAGGGCGTTTTTTTTAGAAGATCTGCAAAAGAGCAGGCAGATATAATGGGCATCATGGGGTCAGCCGAAAATATGTCCGACGGTTCTGTTGTGATCTATGTCGTTGGCGATGAAGTTCCGCTGCAGCGCTTTATTGACTGGTGCCAGAAGGGCCCTGAAGGAGCAGTTGTTGAAAACGTTGAAATAACTGATATCCCGGAGACCAAAGAATACCGCTGGTTTGAAATACTGGGATAAAATTTATTAACATTTCTATGTCTTTGCTTTAACCGATTTCATTTACCTTCGGCAGGACCCCCACCGCAATCACCAGTGCTTCAGATGCCTTAGCACAATTATGCAACAATTTATATATCTGTGAGCGGTGGTTAATTGGAAACATCATAAAAAATACATTATGATCACAAAAGAGATCTGCATCAAGGGCGCTGCCGTCCATGCTTTTATCCGGAACCAGATGGAACAGAAAGCCCGTGAGCTGGATATAACCGGTGCCCTGGTAACCCGTCAGGACGGCAATCTGACCCTTATTTCTTCAGGTACAGAAAACAATGTTAAAAGCTATATAACGTGGTTTAAGAATATTGGAGAGCTTTATGGCTTTAATCCGGAAGTTAAAAATGTAGCCTTCAGGGCTTTTCATAAATTCTCGCTTTCCTGATACCTGTAGCTGATCGGTAAAATTTAATGATGACGCTCTTCCCAAGAGAGCACTGTTGGCTTACCGGCAGGTATATCCGGGCTTTTCCGCGTACGCCGGGTTTGTATAAAATGCTGTTTCAATTTATTTTAAGCTGCCTTTTGTAAACAAGTT
>DASVMC010000918.1:0-1627 GCA_036384555.1 Niabella sp.
TAACGATCATAATAACGCCAAAGGCTGCCCTGGCTCCGTATATTGCCGCAGAACCGCCATCCCGGAGTGTGGTGATCGATTCCACGTCCGATGGATTTAAACGCAGCAGATCGTCTGTCTGCGAAGCAACACCGTCAATTAAGATCAAAGGTGCACCGCCACCGCCATTTATAGAACCAAGTCCGCGTATATTAATATTGGGAGTGGAGCCGGGTGCGCCTCCGGAATAGGAAATATTCAACCCGGCGCTTACACCCTGAAGCCCCTGCAGGATATTAGCCACCGGCCGTTCTGATATTTGCTTGCCGGCTATTTGACCCACGGCACCGGTTACATCAATTTTTTTACGGGTTCCGTAGCCTACAACGATGACCTCGTCCATACCCCGCTCGGTCTTTTTTAAAATGACCTGGAGGTTACCGGCGGCATTGGGCACCACTTCTTTTTCTTCGTATCCAACAGCAGAAACGATCAGCTTGCTTTTTTCATCTGCAGTTACTGTAAAGGCTCCGTTTGCATCCGCCTGTGTGGCTACCGATGTGCCTTTTACTGAAATGGTCGCCCCGGGTACAGGTGTTCCTGAATCGTTACTGACCGTACCTGAAATTTTTTTTGTTTGTGCAAATGCTGATGTAACAGAAATCGAAAAAAGCAGCAGTGCAAGGAAAATAAGTCTGGACATTGCGATTTGTTTTAAGTGGCAAAAATATTTAGATTCAGAAGAGACATTCATTACATTATTGTTATCATTTTTTTTAAAATCAAAAAAATGTACAAGGTGAGCAAAATAGTATAGGATATAGTACTGGCAAGCATTATACAGTTTTATTCGTTGACCTAAAAGTAAGATTTATTGAATGAATATTTAATTAATTTATTTTTTTACCTGTGCAACCGTTTGCATAGCCGGGTATAACTTTTTTTTGAAGGTTTGTATTAAATTTGGTATACTTGTTTGTAACAGAACGATCGCTTGAATAAGACAGGTTGTATTATTATGCAATTGCCCTGGGAGAAAACAAATAATTGGAAGACATTCACCTTTGATTAAAAAGTATGGGAAGAAAAAGCCTTAAAGAAACCAGGCAAAAACAGATTATCAAAGCCTTTTACCGGCTGGCAAAAAAAGAAGGCCTGGAAAATGCCTCTATTGCCAAAACAGCAGACCTGTTAAAAATAAACCCAAGCCTGGTGATACATTATTTTAAAACGCGGGAACACCTGGTTTACGGTCTGGTAGAATATATCTTAGACAGGTATCTGCTTATTTTTAATGTGCCCGGGGAGGACGAACAGAATGCTGAAAAGAAATTGCTGGCCGTTATTGATAATATTTTTTCACATAAATGGGATCTCCTTTTTGATGACAGCGTTTCCTATAGCTGTTACTCGCTTAGTTTCAGGAATAAAATCATCAGGAGAAAGTATAAACTGTTACTGGACAGCCTCCGGGAAAACCTGGAAGCGCTGATTATTACCTGCAATAAGGCGGGGTATCTGCGGGTAACGGATACGGCAGCAGTTGCTGACCTGGTATTTGTGCTGGTTGACGGGGCCTATTACTACCTGAGCCTTGTTAATGATAAAAAGGAGTATGAAACAAAGCTGGAAACCTATAAAAAAAAGG
>DASVMC010000919.1:0-2029 GCA_036384555.1 Niabella sp.
TAAACCCGTCTACGTGCCCGCTGGCCTTCCAGGTGGTAGGGTGCATAAAAATAGCCGCATCAATGCCGACAATATTGTCCTGCAGCTGCGTCATAGACTTCCACCAATAATCCTTAATATTCTTTTTTAACTCCGCTCCCCACTGACCGTAATCATATACAGCCTGTAATCCGTCGTAGATCTCGCTGCTGGGGAAAATAAATCCGTATTCTTTACAATGCGATATGATCGCCTGAAACCTTCCTGCAGATAATGCAGGCTTATTTGAATCTGTTGCCATAGTTTACAAAAATACGGGACGATTTGCTATTTTCTGATTTCCGGACAAAATACAGCTGACCGGTTAGGCAGTATTGGTACGATAACGTTGCTTGCGGAAAAAAATCAGCTCTGTGATCAGGATCAGCAACATGCTGACAGCAGTAGTCACCAATGTCTTTAACAGGAAATGAATAAAGGACCCGAAAGATAACCATTCCAGCAGCTGCAGGTAAAAATTATGCGCAAAGGACAGCATTAATGCGTACAGGCTGTAGGCGGTCCATCCCATCGATTTGGGTGAAGGCTCCTGGTACGTATATTCTGTAGCATCTTTGGGAGCAAATAAATGAATGATGAACGGTCTTAAGAAAGCCACTAATACTGCAGCCGCAGCATGAAGCCCCGGGGTCATGGTAAAATAGTCAACCGCCATGCCCAGTAAAAATCCGAGTAACAACAGCCAGCCTTTTTTTATGGTAAAGGGCAGCCAGAGGATGAACAAGAAATAAATATACGGGGTGATCAGTTCATGCAGATGTGGCATTACATTGAACACGTATACCTGTACAAATACAAATAATACAAACCGGATACTATTTTTTACTAAGTCACTCACTTGTTTTCAGATTTCGCATCCACTTTTTTATTGGTTTCCTCGCTTAACTGCTGCTGTTCAGCATAATTCATATTCTCAACAATAAATACCTGCTGCAGGCTGCCGAAATTGGCTGTCGGCTTTATTTTAAGAATAAAGAAGTTGGTGGCCTCGTCCTTAATGACCCTGGAAACAATGCCCACCATTTTTCCCGGAGGAAAGCTAAGAGAATAATTGCCTGTAAGGATGGTATCGCCTACATGTACTGAATCTGTTTTAGGGATCCCGTTCAGCGTAAGCTCCGTAGGACTCTGACCATTCCAGGAAATAATGCCGGAATTCCCCGTTTTTTTGAGTTGCACGCTGAGCCTGAACATAACATGCAGCATCGTCATTACTTCGCTGAAATCCTTGCCGGTATTCACCACTTTTCCGACCAGGCCACCGTTAGAGCTGAAAACGCCCATATCATCACTGATACCTGAGCTGCTTCCCCTGTTGATCTGCAGATAGTTCCGCTCTCCGTTAACCGTTGCATACAGTACCTGTGCCGTTCGCCAGGTGTAAGCTCTCTTTTTGCCGGTAGTATCAACAGTGGCGGTATCATGTACTACTATAGCATTGCTGTCTATTGATACAAAGTTCTGACCGAGCAGGTTCATTAATGAATCATTCATCTGGTGCACCCGCTTGTTTTCTGCCTGCATACGGAAAAAGTCTTCCAGGGAATTGTATTTGGCATTAAAATAACTGGTAATGTGCCCGGCAGCGTTCAACCCTTTTACCCGGTGTATGCGATTATAGGTAAACAAATTGTATAAGCATATTCCCTGTAAGATGAGAAAGCCTATAAAAACCGAGAACCGCCTGATGAACAAAAAAATGTTACGCACCGGGTGTTAAAATTTACTGCTTGTTCTGCTTCCTGCAAAACAAGACGGTTGATGGATTAACGCATTACAAAAGGATAGCGATCGTAATTTTTCAATGCAATTCCTGTTCCTCTTACAACGCTTTTCAACGGATCATCTGCAATGTGCACCGGCAATTTTATTTTTTGGCTCAGCCTTTTATCAAGCCCGCGCAACAGTGCCCCGCCGCCTGTAAGATACAAACCTCTGCGATAAATATCACCTGCTAATTCGGGCGGGGTTTGTTCCAACGCCTTCAGAA
>DASVMC010000920.1:0-5230 GCA_036384555.1 Niabella sp.
TAACCAGGGTTTCCGGACGCCGGTATTGCTCTACTTTTTCAAACAGCTGTCGTTTTACATCCAGCCGCTCCACTACTACCTCAATTACCCAATCACAGCCCGCAATATCTTTCAGGCTATCCTCAAAGTTACCGGTCACAATTTTCTTTAGCGCCTCTTTTGTATATACCGGAGAGGGATTGCTTTTGACTGCTGCTGCTAACGCCTCATTTACAATTTTATTTCGGCCAGAAGCGGCATCGCCCTCTCTGGAATCCGGCGCGGCCATATCCAACAATAAAACCGGTATACCAACTCCCGCAAAATGACAGGCAATCCGGCTTCCCATAACGCCACTTCCTAAAACGGCTACCTTCTTTATAGTTCTTTTCATTCGTAAATGTTTATTGGGTTTTAGTCGAATGGAACTGATCAGGTATAAAATTTCCATTAACCTGTCTGATAAAAATGAAGATTTTATGCTGAACGTTTCATCTGTTTAATTTTTACGCCTCTTATAAAAATTTCAATCGCTCCGGTATCTGCTGGCCGCTGATTTTACAGTTATTTACACTTTTTTAAAATTAGTTAGCTAAACAACTATCTACTGTGAAGATACATATAAAAAATACCATTTGCAATAGCGCCTTCTTTTGTTCTTTTTATTTTCTGCGACTACAGGCAGCTGCAAAAAAGGCCTCTTTTCCCAGCAGATCAGTAACCTTACCGGCAATCCTATGGCGCGTCAGAAGCGCAGCAAGGTAACTGGCTTCGCCCAGATGCAGTACCCGTAAGGATCTCAGCGTTGTATATCTTTATAAAAGAATAACGAACGGGCTATTGCACCCACCCGTGCGTTCCCCGTTTTTGAAGAGCGCGTCCCTGCAAAATGCGGTTTGCGGTACAAAAAAGTGAGTTTACCGATTTTATTTCTTGCGCTCAATCAATAAATAATACATTTGAAAACAACAAATCGACAGACCCTTTATGAGTGTATTAACTACTACCGGGCTTTCAAAAAACTATAAGGCTATACAGGCGCTGCACCAGGTGGACATTAACGTTCCTAAAGGTTCCGTTTATGGAATTCTCGGACCAAATGGAAGCGGTAAAACCACCCTGTTAGGGATCGTAATGGACGTGCTTAAAGCCACTGCCGGTTCCTACTTATGGAACGGGGAGGAAGGAAGTGCCGCACAACGCCGGCACATCGGAACACTGCTGGAAACTCCTAATTTCTATCCTTACCTGAGCGCTATGCGCAACCTGGAAATTGCAGCAGCCATAAAAGGCTGCGACAAAAACGATATTCCGCGTGTGTTGAAGATTGTAAACCTCTATGAACGCAGAGCTACTGCATTCAGTACCTATTCATTGGGAATGAAGCAACGATTGGCAATTGCAGCTGCATTACTGGGCGATCCTGAAACACTCGTATTTGATGAGCCAACCAATGGTTTGGACCCCGCAGGTATTGCTGAGATCCGGCAGCTGATATTGCAGTTACATGCATCCGGTAAGACCATTATTATGGCAAGCCATATTCTGGATGAAGTTGAAAAGGTCTGCACCCATGTAACCATTATTCAAAAAGGGGTTATAAAAGCAAGCGGTACCGTTGCAGAAGTCCTGCATACAGGTGATCAGCAAACAGACACGATCCTTATTATTGCAGCGGCTGATCTGCAACAGTTACAGGCAGCTGTTACAGGAATGCCCGGCGTAAATGAGGTGCTTCTGCAACAGGACCATTTACAGATAAAGGTCGACAAAGCCCTTACCCCGGAACTGATCAACCGGTTTTGTTTTGAAAAAGGGATTCTTTTAAATCACCTTTCATTAAGAAAGAAAAACCTGGAAGCTCGTTTCCTGGAAATAACCGGTACCATCGGCGACCAATAATCACTAATACCATCATTATGTTACAACTTTTTAAAACGGAGTGGCTCAAAATAAAAAGCTATCGCACTTTCTGGATCCTATTCGCATCCTTCTTTGTCTTTTTACCCTCCATGTTCCTGATGACCGCCGACCGTTTTATGCGTCAGTTTGAAGGCAAAACTATGGAAGCGGAAATGCTCAAACGCTTGATGGGCGCGCCCTTTACGTTCCCCAATGTATGGCATGGCGCTGCCTGGTTTGGAGGATTGTTCTTTATTATTATTGGCATGTTATTCATTATGCTCATCACCCATGAAGTCCAGTACAAGACCCACCGGCAGAATATTATTGATGGCTGGAGCCGTATGAACTTCATTACCGCAAAGGCAACCGTATTATTGTTCTTCGTTATCACAACAACTTTTATGGTGGTGCTAACCGGTTTTCTTTGTGGCCTGATCTTTACACCGGATCTTTCTGCTGTCTCTTTTTTTGAAAACTTTTATTATATAGGTTATTATGCACTGATGGCTACTCAATACCTTATTGTAGCATTTATTATTGCGATCCTTATAAAAAGGACGGGACTGGCAATTGTCATTTATTTTGCCTACGTTTTCATTGTTGATAATTTATTATGGCTGGCACTTACCTTCCGCAAAGGACAGGCTGGTTATTTTCTGCCGTTAGAAAGTACAGATTCTCTGATACCGAACCCGTTCAAGCCGGGTATGATTGAGACACGTACGGTTTCTGATTTAAGCCTGGTCATTACTGCAATCATTTACGGAGCCGGAATGTTGTATATCATTGTCCGGTATTATAAAAATGCAGACCTCAGGAATTAATACCACTTTTTAATTTTTAAACAGTCTGATCGTTCCTGAAATAAACCAGTGCCGTATCTGGCTATCCGAATGAAGCGCAGCAAAGCCGGGTGCAATATGGAAACTAAAATGTTACATACCGGGTTGCTGTTCAGCTAAAGATCCGTTTCCTGCAAGGTCTTGTAAAGCCTGCTGAATAACCGGAAAGCGGAACCGGAATCCTGTATCCGTTATCTTTTGGGCGCTAACAGTAGTACTTTTCAGTACTTCAATGCTCATTTCTCCGAGCATCAGCCTTAGTACCCATGCAGGCACATACACTTTCATAAATGAGGAGCCACACCTTTCTTTTGCAAGCATCAGCACCAATGTTTTGCAGGGAACCGGCTCCGGGGCAACAGCGTTATATACTCCCGCATATGTTTCCTTCTGCATTGCCGTTATGTATAAATCAGCCAGGTCATCAATATGGATCCAGCTGATTAATTGCTTTCCGTTTCCCGGGATGGCGGCCAGCCGCATTTTCAGCGGTTTCTTAAATTCGGGTAGTGCTCCAGCTTCATTACTCAAAACAATACCTGTTCTTAAGTAAACGGTTCTTATACCTGCCTGTAAAAGCCGTTGAGTGCTCAATTCCCATTGGTAACAGGTGTTACCCAAAAAATCATTTGCAGGGGGTTGCGCTTCTGTAAAAGGTATTGGATTCGGTATACGGGGGTCAGCGCCATACCAGCCAATTGCAGACGCGCTGAGGAATACTTTCAGTGGCACTGCGCGCTTCAGCAGGTGCTCTGAAAGCAAATATCCGCTCTTTGTACGGCTGTCCAGGATCTCCTGCTTACGTTTTGCTGACCAGCGTTTATCGGCCACACCTGCCCCTGCTAAATGAATAACAGCATCAGCGTTGGACAAAACCGTTGTATCCAGCTCTCCTGTTTCAATATTCCAATAAGAATAGATAGACCCGTCTCTTATTTTTTGATCCTTCGTTTTATCCCGCGTAAGCACTATGACCTTATAATCCTGCTGAAGCAGCTTTTTTACAAGTACCCTACCTACCAATCCCGTACCTCCTGTAACAATTACCGTTTTCATATACAACTATTCAGTCCATTAAAAACCCGTTTCAATGGTATTGAAACGGGTTACAATATTATTCCTCTTCCCTCTATTTTTTCCGGGCACCACCCAATGGTTTTTTAGGCAACGCAGTATTAGCGCCTTTTCCTTCTGTAGGGTCGTTATGCCCATGGAAAGGGTCATGCGGTTTTTCTTTAAATGCATCCGGGACCGGATCAGCCTTTTCCTGGGGCAACAGGACTATTTCTTCCTCAAAAATAAGTTGCATTTCCAGGCCCTCCTCATCACTATTTCCCGCACGCTCCTTCATAATTGCGTCAATTGTATTTTCATCTACGTGAGCTACCTCGCTTAGTTCAGAAGGTTCCATTACCGGTGCAGCAATAATAGGCTCTTCAACATTCAGCCGCTTCTGAGGAGTACGCGCTGTTTTTTTAGAGGCTGTCTTCTTCTGTATTATCTTTTTTCCGGGGGCTGCTGAAACCTTCTTAGGTGTGCTTTTCTTTGTAGCGGCCCTCCTGTTGGATGACGTTTTTTTTGAAGCCGGCGCAGCTTTTTTTGCTATTGTTTTTTTAGCAGCTGCTGCCGGTTGCTTAACGGCTATTTTCTTAGAAGCGGCTTTTTTAGTATCCGCCTTTTTTGCGACCGTCGTTGTTTGTGATTTTGTTGCTGCTTTTACCGTCGTCTTCTTTGCCGGCATACGCTTCTCAGAAGCCGGCTTCATTTTTTCAGCTTTTACGGCTTTACTGTTACTTAATTGTTTCTTTTTAGTCTTAAGTTTATCCGCCTTTTGAAGCTTATCTTTTTTCTTTCCTGAAGATTTTTTATTGCTGAGTGCTATGGCGGCTTTTTGCTGCTTCTTAAGATCAGCCTTCTTGGAAGCTTTTTTAGATTTTTTTCCGGTCTCCTTTTTAGCGCTCATTTTTTTGGAGGAGCGATCTTTTTTTGATGCTGATTTTTTTTGCTTTGCCATGATAGAGCAAGTTTTAAAATGAAGAATACAATTCTCTAAAACTTATAAAAAAATAGCCCAATAATTATACCATTAAAAATAAAAAAAGATCTTCATTAAAATGAAGATCTTTAGATAAACTTTTTATAAGTTATTATTAATTTTCCTGAACCTGGAAGGTGATCGGTTGTTTACGGTAAGCTTTCACCTGACGGCCATTCTGGATGGCTGGTTTCCATTTACCAGACCTTTTAATTACACGTACGGCCTCATCACCCATTCCAAAACCAGGGTCTTTGATAACCTTAACATCACTCACATTGCCCTGAACATCCACTACAAATTGTACGATCACCTGATAATTACCCGGAGAGGCACCATTGTCAACAGGAACTTCACCGCGGAGGTTCGTCTGAAGATACCTGGGCCAGTCTCCCGGATATTCGGCATCCTTTTCCACTTTTGTAAAGATCTCCGGTTCTTTTTCCACCGGTTTTGTTTCTACGATCCC
>DASVMC010000921.1:0-3235 GCA_036384555.1 Niabella sp.
CCAGACCTAAAGAATTCCACGGGCCCGGTTTCTGCCGCACCTGCCCGTTAAGGATTTCCATGTGATTCCTGTCCAGGTAGGCCTGGCCAGGCCGCCCGCCCATTTCCTTTTTGACAATACTGGTGGGCACATTCCAGTAGGGGCTGAAGACCACCGTTTTCAGTACGCCTGTGAAAACAGTGGTGTTATTGCTCTCTTTGCCTACCACCACATCCATATCCCACGCCGGGCGTCCGTTTTCGTAAACGTGTAGTTTGTACTCAGGGATATTGACCATGATCGCGCGTCCCGAATCTTTGGTCTCTATAGGGATCCACCGCATCCGTTCCATGTTGATCAGGATTTGCTGGATGCGTTCGTCAACAGAAACATTCACATCTTTTAAAAAGGTTTTTCCCGCAGTACCATCCTCTTTATAACCATAAGCTCATTTAATAGTATTTACGGCATCTGCCAGCGAGGTATTATAGGTATTGGTGAAAGTGCTGTCTTCGCCTTCCAGGTAGCCTTCAATTTTCAAACGTTTTTTTAAGGTTTTAACTGATGGATCCTTGAAGCCGATCTTCATGACTTCAACCGGGCTGTTTACTTTGGGCCAGCCACCTGCGTCTTTAATGTTTTTATATTTCTGAAGCTGCTCCCGCAATTTTTTATACTGCGGGTTAGTAGGGGCATAGGTTTCCGAGAACTGGCCTTTCCCGGCAATTACTGAATCCAGCATTCCTTCCAGCGTCAGTTTCTTTTTAGGAATATACCATTCCAGTGTTTTCATGTCAAAGCTGGGATCATAGGCATAAGCATGATCCGCATACAGGTAGAAATATTTTGTCAGCGCCAGCTCCAGATTCTGATAGGTAGAGTCATTGCGGATCTTCAGTTTATCAGAATTGATTATCGATTCCATTTTAAGGGCAAGCGCTTTATTATAAACGGAAGAGTCTCTGGAATAATTAAGATAGTTTTTCAGCATGTTCCAGAAAGAAACCGTATGCTCCGGAAGTCCCTCCGGCGAGAACCAGGCATATTGATAGTTCCGGCTGTTATAAAAGCTTTTGATACGGTTGACCAGCGTATCGCTCAGGCTGTCTGCCGATAAATAATTGTTAACCAATGAGCTATCGATAAACAGCTGGTTGAATGCATTAGCAGTGTCAATAGTGACATCCACTTTGGTAACCGGCTTTTCCACCCGTATCACCTTTTCTTTTTTTACTTTTTTTTCTTTGTTTTTGCAGGAAACAGCAGCTACAATGGCCAGTACCAGAACTGCGATCAGGACACGTCGAACAGGCATAGGATAATCAGATTATTTTTAATTGGTTAGCAAATAATTTACACAAAAATACGTGAGTGCAGGACATAATTCAGTTTTTTTCCACAGCTTATTAATAATTATTGATGGGAAAGCATTTATTATAGCTATAAACCTTACTTTTGCAGCCTCAAATAAAACCTTATTTCAATATCTGATATGGCAAACGTAGGTAAAATTAAACAAGTTATTGGTGCGGTTATCGACGTACAGTTTAATGGCGAGCTTCCGGAAATCTATAACGCATTGGAACTCACTAAAGAAAATGGAGACGTTTTAGTTCTGGAAGTGCAGCAGCACCTTGGGGAGGACAGCGTTCGTACCATTGCGATGGATGGAACAGAGGGCCTGGTACGGGGTACAGAAGTACGTGATACCGGGAAAGCCATAATAATGCCTACCGGCGATGCCATTAAAGGCCGTTTGTTTAATGTAACAGGTGATCCTATTGACGGATTACCGGCGGTTTCCAAGGAAAATGGCCGCCCTATCCATGCCATGCCTCCGGCCTTTGAAAACCTGAGCACTGCTACTGAAGTTTTATTTACAGGAATTAAGGTAATTGATCTGATTGAGCCCTATGCAAAAGGAGGAAAGATCGGTTTGTTTGGTGGTGCGGGTGTAGGTAAAACTGTATTGATCCAGGAGCTGATCAACAATATCGCAAAAGGACACGGTGGTTTGTCCGTATTTGCAGGAGTAGGAGAGCGTACCCGTGAAGGAAATGACCTGATGCGGGAAATGATCGAAGCGGGTATTATGAAATATGGCGAAGCATTTAAACACAGCATGGAAGAAGGCGGCTGGGACCTGAGTACTGTGAACAGGGAAGAGCTCTCTGATTCAAAAGCTACTTTTGTGTTTGGCCAGATGAACGAGCCTCCGGGAGCACGTGCGCGTGTGGCCCTGAGCGGACTGACCATTGCCGAATATTTCCGCGACGGGGACGAAGAAGGGAAAGGCCGTGATATCTTATTTTTCGTTGATAATATCTTCCGTTTTACACAGGCAGGTTCTGAGGTGTCTGCACTTTTAGGCCGTATGCCTTCTGCGGTGGGATACCAGCCTACACTGGCCACAGAAATGGGACTGATGCAGGAGCGGATCACTTCTACAAAAAACGGTTCCATTACCTCTGTACAGGCGGTATATGTACCTGCGGATGACCTTACCGATCCGGCGCCGGCAACAACCTTTGCCCACCTGGATGCTACAACCGTATTAAGCCGTAAGATCGCTGACCTTGGTATCTACCCGGCGGTGGATCCCCTGGATTCCACTTCCCGGATCCTGATGCCACAGGTAGTGGGTGATGCACACTACGAATGTGCCAACCGCGTAAAACGCATCTTACAACGTTATAAAGAATTACAGGACATTATCGCCATCCTGGGTATGGATGAGCTGAGCGATGAGGATAAAATGACCGTGTCCCGTGCCCGTAGAGTACAGCGTTTCCTTTCTCAGCCCTTCCATGTGGCAGAGGCCTTTACCGGTTTAAAAGGGGTATTGGTTCCAATAGACGAAACCATCCGTGGCTTTAACATGATCATGGACGGAGAGGTAGATGAATATCCTGAAGCTGCATTCAACCTTGTTGGAAATATTGATGACGCCATTGAAAAAGGCAAGAAATTACTGGCACAGGCTTAAAAGAACAGGGGATATGAAAATATGGGAAGTGTGAAAATAGCTATTCTCGTGAAAGCACATTTACACATTATCATATCTCCGCATTTACACATTATCACATGCAATTAGAAATATTAACCCCCGAAAAAAAGATCTACAGCGGTGATGTTTATGGTGTTCAAATGCCAGGCATTTCCGGTTCTTTTGAGGTTTTGGAAAAGCATGCTCCGATGATCGCTGCGTTGCAGCAGGGCCGGCTGAAGATCCTGAAAGACAGCCTGAACGGGGAGG
>DASVMC010000922.1:0-5620 GCA_036384555.1 Niabella sp.
AAACCAACATGACGTTTGCGGCTATTATTGGCTGATCCCGCAGTTAAAAGCGTTTCAGGGCAGGATTATGGTTCTATACCTCAATAACCTGCCATTCATTAATGAAAAAGGACAGCTTTTTTATCCTTCCTGGCTGCATGAAATCCAGCCCAAAGAATTCCTGAAAGCAAAAAAACTGGCAAGACCTGTTACGTTGAGTGAATTTGAAATAGATCCGGACGAATGGAATAAGCTCTCACAGGAAAATACCCTGGTGCGGATGCTGGAAGGTGGAAAAAAACTGGCTGGGAAGGATGGTTCATTTTATGACCCTGAAATAATGAAACAGGTTACCGGAGAATGGCAGAAGGCGTCAAGGGTACTGACCAATACCCTGAACCGGATGAAGATCAAGACCGGTGATATTTTTATTATGTGGCGGCTCAAAGAACTGATCCGCTCCGGAAAAGTTCTTGCGGAAGGAGATATGGACAAAGACTGGAAAAGCTTTGATGTAAAAACCGGCGACACAAAAGAACCCGTGGTAACAGACCCAGCCCAAAATACAGAACAATAATACAGATGAAAATACTCATCAGTGTTGAAGAGCTGACAATGATGCTGCTTGCTGTTTTTGGCCTGTATCATTTACAGGCGGCCTGGTGGTGCTACCTGCTGCTACTGGCTGGCCCTGATATCAGCATGCTGGGTTACCTTATAAATAATAAGACAGGTGCCGGCCTGTATAATATTTTTCATCATAAAAGCATTGCAATACTTTTGTTTGTCATTGGTTTTTGGATACCTGCTGATGCACTGATGATAACGGGCTTAATTCTGTTCGGACATTCGGCCTTGGACCGGATGCTGGGTTACGGTTTAAAACGGAACGAAGGATTTAATTATACACATTTAGGACTGATTGGAAAGAAAAAATATGAAGAACGATAAGCATTTAGCGGAAGAAGCATTTGATGGCAATGAAATTACAGGCCTTCAGGGTCAGTTTAAAACATGGTTTTTAGATTACGCTTCCTATGTAATACTGGAGCGTGCTGTACCTGCTATTGAGGATGGGCTGAAGCCTGTACAGCGGCGTATACTGCATGCCATGAAGGAAATGGACGACGGGCGTTTTAATAAGGTGGCCAATATCATTGGTCAGTCGATGCAGTATCACCCGCACGGGGATGCTTCTATTGGTGACGCATTGGTGAATATGGGACAAAAAGACCTGCTCATTGAAACGCAGGGGAATTGGGGAGATGTAAGAACGGGAGATGATGCGGCCGCTGCACGTTATATTGAAGCGCGCCTGAGCAAGTTTGCCTTAGAAGTGGCGTTCAATGCAAAAACAACGGAATGGCAACTGAGCTATGATGGCCGTAAGAATGAGCCGATCGCATTGCCCATGAAATTCCCGCTGCTGTTGGCCCAGGGAGCCGATGGCATTGCGGTAGGACTTTCCACGAAAATCCTGCCTCACAATTTTATAGAATTGATTGAAGCCGCCATAAAACATTTACGGGGCAAAAAGTTTGAATTGTTCCCCGATTTCCAGACAGGCGGTATGATTGACGTAGCGGATTATAACCAGGGGAAGCGGGGCGGTAAGGTAAAAGTCCGTTCTCATATAGAAGAGTTTGATAAAAAAACGCTTTTGATAAAAAGTGTTCCTTATGGTGTTACAACGGAACAAATGATCGAATCGATCGTAAAGGCCAATGACCAGGGGAAAATAAAGATCAAGAAAGTTACAGATAATACAGCAGCAGATGTAGAGATACAGGTAGACCTGGCGCCGGGTATTTCACCTGATATAACGATCGACGCCCTGTATAAATTTACATCCTGCGAAATTTCTATTTCACCCAATGCCTGCGTCATTGTTGATAAGAAACCCCAGTTTTTATCGGTTCAGGAATTATTGAAAATATCAGCTGATAATACCAGGGAATTATTGAAACGTGAGCTGGAAATAAAACTCGCAGAACTAAATGAAAAATGGCACTATACTTCTTTAGAAAAAATCTTCTTCGAGGAAAAGATTTACAAGGAACTTGAGAAGAAGCATGAAACCTGGGATAAAGTAATTGCGGCAATTGATAAAGCATTTGCTCCGTTTAAAAAACAGTTAAAGCGCGATATTACCCGCGAAGACATTATTAAACTGACTGAAAAACCTGTACGCAGGATTTACCGGCTGGATATTGACGAACTGAATGCACAGATAAAAGGATTGGAAGCAGAGATCAAACAGGTTAAATATGACCTGGATCACCTGACAGATTTTGCTGTTGCTTATTTTGAGAACCTGCTAAAGAAATTTGGAAAAGGGCGGGAGCGCAAAACCGAGATCAGGCAGTTTGAGATTATTGAGGCCCGTAATGTAATTATCGCTAATACGAAATTATATGCAGATCGCTCCGGCGGTTTTATAGGTACAGGACTAAAAAAAGAAGAATTCCTGTTTGATTGTTCTGAGCTGGACGATCTTATTGTGATCACCAAGCGGGGTGTAATGAAAGTGATTAAAGTTTCCGATAAAACGTTTGTTGGAAAAGATATCCTGCATGTGGCCGTTTTTCAAAAAAATGATGAACGCACTACGTATAACATGATCTATGTAGACGGTAAAACAGGAGTAAGCTTTGCCAAGCGTTTTAACGTAACGGGTGTTACCCGTGATAAGGTATATGACCTTACAAAAGGCGACGATAAAAGTAAAGTTCATTACCTGACCGTAAACCCTAACGGGGAAGCAGAAGTCGTTAAAATTACCCTAAGCCCTAATTCATCGGCCCGTATTAAGGAGCTGGAGTTTTATTTTGAAGAACTGGCTATAAAAGGGCGCAGCAGTATGGGCAACCAGGTTACGAAGTACCCGATCAAATCCGTTAAATTCAAAGAAGCCGGCAGAGCTACATTAAGCGGGCGTAAGTTATGGTTTGATGATAAGTTCGGTCGTTTAAGTGCAGAAGAAAAAGGTCAGTACCTGGGCATGTTTGAACCCGATGATCGTATACTGGTCATTTATACGGATGGCTATTACGAAATAACCGACCAGGAAATGACCCAGAAACTGGATGCGGAAAAAGTATTGCTGATTGAACGGTATGATGCGGAAAAAGTGATTACTGCGGTTTATGTAGATAAGAAATTGCTGCAGTTTAATGTAAAGCGTTTTAAAATAGAAACTTCCACCCTCAAGAATCCATTCCTGTTCATCAAAGAAGGTGAGGGCAATTACGTAGAGTGTGCTACCACCATGGCGGAACCTGTATTAATGGTACAAAGTGGCAAAGGCAGCCAGATAAGGAGCGCCAAGTTCAAACTGGCGAAAATGACCGACGTAATGGGCTGGAAAGCAGTAGGGGCAAAGCTTACTGATTATAATAAATCTGTGGTAATGGAGTGGGTGGAGCATGAAAAACCTACTAACCAGCAGGAATTATTTTGATGATATACAGGTTTCGCTTTAGCAGGTCCCTGTTCAATCAATACAAGCCGGTCCGGCATTTGCTGGACCAGCTTTATCATTTTAACCTGTGCTACAATACGTAAAAAATTTGCGTTGCATTATTGGACCCAATCCCCTGATTCTGGAGCAACAAAGCTTCAGTACTTTATGCGCTGGTACGCAGCACATCAATGAGAAGATAATTTTTCTTTAAAAAAATCGATCGTCCGCTGCCAGGCAAGCGTTGCCGCCGCTTTATCATAGCGCGGTGTGGTATCGTTATGAAAACCATGGTTAACGTTTGGGTAAATATAGGCCTGGTATTCCTTTTTATTTGCTTTGAGCGCTTGTTCGTAATCCGGCCATCCCTTGTTTACATTTGTATCCAGGCCCGCTTACTGCAGCAGGAGCGGGGCCTTGATGAACGGCACTTCATCAGCAGCCGGTTGCCCGCCATAGAAGGGAACCGCTGCAGAAAGCGTGGGAATGCGTACTGCCATCATATTGGCGATCCAGCCGCCAAAGCAGAAGCCTACAACACCTACTTTTCCGTTCACGTCCTTATCTTGCTTTAGATAGTCATAGGCGGCAATAAAATCTTCCAGCATTTCATTTCTGTCGCGCTTACTTTGCAATTCGCGGCCGGCATCATCATTACCCGGATAGCCACCCAGTGGCGTCAGCGCATCCGGCGCCAATGCTACAAAACCTGCCAGCGCTGCCCTGCGGGCCACATCTTCAATGTAAGGATTCAATCCTCTGTTCTCGTGCACCACCACAATACCACCCACTTTTTGAGTAAGTGATTTTGGCCTTACCAGGAGTGCTTTTATTTCCTTCCCGCCTTTTGGTGAGGCATAGGTAATATAAGCCGTTTCTAACCGGGGATCATTACTATCAACCTGAAGCGTATTTTTATAGTCGGGCATTAAAAAGCTCATCAAAGCTGTTACGGTAAGCCCCCCTACAGCGTAGGCCGATAATTTTTGCATAAAATCCCGCCGGTTAATACGGTTGTGTGCGTAGTCATCATAAAGATCAAATACTTCCTGCCGGATATTTTCTTTTTTTAGCGGCTGCATATAACTGAGTTTTGCAATACTAAGTTAACGATTTATACAGTAGGCCAACCCCTTCACATTTTCCGTGGCTGCGAAACAAACAGGAATGTTGATTGAATACCCTGTTTTTCAACGACCATAAAGACTATGTCTTCCTTTTATGCCTCAATATTACCTGTCATTACAAACAAACTTTTAGTCGGCCCGTCTTTATAAAAGGACTATAAGACCCATTTGTCCAGAGTGGTCACTGTCGCTTGCCTGGGAAAAACCTTGCCGGTTAATACCCGATGCACTTCTTCATCGCCATCAGCACAGCAGTCTGCAATTACCGTTAGCTGAAAATCTTTATCGGCCGCCTCCCGTAGTGTAGACAGTACCACGCCACTGGTTGCAATGCCGGTCAATACCAAATGCTGTATACCTTGTGCACGCAAGACTACCTCCAGGTCGCTGCCTGTAAAAGCGCTTACCCGGCGTTTGGTAATGATAAGATCATTTTCTTGTGGTGCAATAGCTGGATGGATTTTCATCCAGGTTTCCATATTGGCTCCTGCCATTCTTTCCTTTGCTGTCATAAACCCCATATTCCTGCTGCTGATTTCCGGCATTCCCTGCCTGAACCCTACTACTACATACAATACCGGGATCTGCTGTTTACGTGCCTGCTCAATGGCTTTGGCCACGTTAGCGATAAATGACGTAGCGTCAGGAAGCATTCCCAGTATAGAAGTCTGTAGATCCATGACCAGTAATGCGGTTGTTGATTGTTCCATATATTCTTTTTGTATTGATAAAATACTGCTGATTTATACTTTTTCTAACAGGAGCTCTTCTGCTTCTTCCAGCCGTACAGGATCCGGCGGCATGGTCTTCTTTTTCTTATGCAGCAGTTTAAAGAAGACAAAAGCGATAAGCACCCCGGCAATACCCTGACAAAGGATAGCATTGGGAGCGCCGATTTTTTCTGATACAGCACCCACTAATAAACTCCCTAAAGGCAACATTCCAAATATCGCCGTTAGTAAAATACTAATGGCCCTGCCTCTCATCTCACGGGAAGCTTCAGATTGTACAATAATATTACAGGTGGTAAACTGCGCAACACCACCAAATCCGG
>DASVMC010000923.1:0-9494 GCA_036384555.1 Niabella sp.
CATCGATCTCTTTGTAAATAGCTCTTCGTTTTGCCGTGTCAGAGGTTGAATTATACTGTTCATAAAGATCATCGATCTGATCAAGATAAGGTTTTTCCTTTGCGTAGTCAGTCGTTCCCATCTCCTGGGTTCCTTTAAATAAAAGGTGCTCCAGGTAATGTGCAAGACCTGTATGATCCCGGGGGTCTGTATTGCTTCCCGCCCTTACGGCAATTTTCGCTGTAATTCTGGGCTCTTTTTTGTTCTCACTTAAAATAACAGTGAACCCGTTCTTTAAGGTATAAAAACGGGTTTTCATGGGATCGTTGGTTACATATTTATAGGGAATTCCCTCTGTGGACGCTGTTGCCCATTGGTACGTTTTCTGTTGTGCGGGTACATGAATGGCCGTGGTGAGACCGATTATGCCACAAGCAATTAATTTTAATTTCATAAAGAATATTAAATCGTAAGTCTATTTTTAAGAGTAGTAAAAATAATAAAATATGTCAGATTGTTAGAATTTTTTTAAGAACGATGCCGGATAGCAGGTGATTATTGAAACTTATCTAAGATTGGATCTTTTGAGAAGAGAGCGGCAGCGCGTGCGTAAGCGTGGTTTTGTATTGCCCTATTTCAAAAAGACAGAGGGCTTCCGCAGCATCGGGAAGGTGAATGGTCCCCGTCATTTTTAATCCCAGCCTGCCAAGTAATTGCTGTGAGGCAAGATTGTCTGCGCTGGTAATGCCCCAGATCTTTTCCAATCCGAACAAATGAAATCCGGCTTCAATTAACTTATGGGCGGCTTCAAATGCATAGCCCATTTTTTCAAATCTGGGTAGTAATGCAAAGCCTATATCCGGTGTGGGATGGCCGTCGCGCTGATAAAGCCCAACAGTACCCATTTTTTTTTGATCCGTTTTCCGGATGATGGTGAAATTTCCAAAGCCCGGTTGCTCCTGTTGGGGTTTGATGCGTTGTAAAATGTATTTTCTTGCCTTTTCAAAAGAGGTGATATCCCGGTTGCCGATGTATTTCAGCCATTTGGGAGTATTCATCAGGTAAAAGATAAAAGAGGCATCTTCTTCATCAGTGGGTTTAAGAAGCAATCTTTCCGTTTCAAATGATATAACAGGCCCCATGCAGTTATTCTTTAATTGCTGATCAAATGTAGCAAAAGCAATTCAAAAAATAAAATTGCCGCTCAGGTGAGCGCACTTTTGCAATACAGGATTGCAGTGGGGAGCGCTACGTTCAGAAAAGAGGTGCTTTTTATTTTAGGGTATCGTATAAACTGTGAATGAGCCCGTCTGCCAGCCCTATTTTAGGAACCAGGATTTCCTGGGCACCGGCCCATTTTAACACGTTAATATAGATCAGCAGCGCGGGAACGATCACATCGGCCCGATCTTCACGGAGTTTAAAATTGCTGATCCGATCATTCAGGCTCATGCTGCTGAATTCTTTATAATAATCGCGTAACAATTCCAACGAAAGGGGGCGCCCTTCTTTACGCTTGGATAAAGAAAATATTTTATTAATGTTGCCTCCGGACCCGATACCGACGATTTTTTTGGTCCCTTTTGCCTGGTTACGGATATAATTCTTCATTTCTTCCCATTGCAGCTCTGTTACCTGTTGTTTTAACAGCCGGATGGTGCCGATATTAAAAGAGCGCTTGAAACTCATTGCGCCGTTGGTAAAACAGGTCAGCTCCGTACTTCCGCCACCTACGTCAATGTATAAGTAAGATTCATCTTTTGTAAACGTGTCCGCCGCATGGCTTTCATAAATTAATGCCGCTTCACGATCGCCGGAAATGATTTCAATCTCCAAACCGGTAGTTTCCTTTATTTGCTGAATGATCATTTCCCCGTTTTTTGCATCCCGCATTGCTGAAGTTGCGCAGGCTTTTACGTGCTGCACTTCGTAGGCATCCAGCAGGTGACGGTAGGCTTTCATCGTGCTCAGAATGTGTTGTGTCTTCTCTTTTGAGATGGTTCCGCTTTCAAAAACATCAAAGCCCAGGCGCAGCGGTACCCGTATAAGATTCGACTTAATAAACTCGGGCTTATTCTTTTTCAAAAGCCGCACATCTGCAATTAACAGGCGGGCGGCATTACTGCCAATATCGATTGCTGCTAATTTCAACTAGGAATATTTTTTGTTGAACAAATAATTATAAATGGCTTCCTGCGAGCGCAGTTTTTTGGAAGCAGACTGTACATATTTATTTTTTAACTCGTTATCCAGTACTCGTGCTTTTACATTATCGCTGAGCTGTATATTCAGAATATCAATGAGCTCGCTTTTTAACTTGGGATCAGTGACCGGACAGGTAGCTTCTACACGGTGCTCCAGGTTACGGATCATCCAGTCTGCTGATGAAATGAATACTTTTGGCTTTCCGTTATTATGAAATACAAAGACGCGGGCATGTTCCAGGTATTCGTCCACAATGCTGATGGCGGTTACTTTATGTTTGAATTTTTTATTCTGGGAAAGCATACAGAATATGCCCCGGACGATCAGTTTTACCACAACACCGGACCGTGCGGCTTCATATAATTTCTGGATCATCTCAATATCGGAAAGCGAGTTCATTTTGATGATCATTTCCGCCTTTTTCTTTTTTCTGGCGGAAGCAATTTCCTGGTCGATCTGCTTTAATAAAAAAGTGCGTATATACGTGGGACTGGGAATAACAGTTGTGCATTTTGCAAGAACAGGCTCATTGAGCTTCGGCTTTTCCAGGAATGAAAAAATGCGGTTGATGTCCGCCATGATCTTTTTATTGGCAGTAAGCAGGCAATGGTCAGCATACACTTTAGCCGTCTTTTCATTAAGATTACCGGTACTGATAAAGCCATAGTTAATGGTTTTATTGCCTCGTCTTTTTTTAATGATGCACATCTTACCATGAACCTTCATATTCTGGAATCCTGTGAGTACGGTAGCTCCTACATCTTCCAGGCGTTGTTTCCACTCCATGTTTGCTTCTTCATCAAAGCGCGCCCTCAGCTCCAGCATTACGGTAACCTCCTTTCCGTTACGAACGGCATTGATCAGCGCATTGATGATCTTTGACTGGGAAGCTACCCGGTAGCAGGTGATTTTTATGGAATGCACTTCGGGATCAAAGGCTGCTTCGCGGATCAGGTCAATGATGGGAGTAAAATTATGATAGGGAAAGCTGAGTAAAACATCCCGGTGCATGATAACATCCGAAATGCGTTGTTCCAGCAACAGCGGGTGGTCAAAGGGCTCTTTGCGCCGGCTTACATTTTTAAAGACCTTTGCCGGGAAGTCAATAAAATGGCGGAAGTTATGGATAGCGCTAGCCGGGCTGATGGCATCCTGTTTATCAAACCCCATACGGGTTACCAGATAATGAAGCAGCTCCGGATCCATTTTTTCATCGTAGGTAAAACGAACGGGAGTGCCTTTCTTCCGGTTTTTTAATCCCGTTTCCAGCTTTTGGATCAGGGTAGTGTCGTCGGCGGTATCAATATCCAGCTCCGCATCCCTGGTGAACTTAAAGATATTCGCATGAAACTCATCGTATCCCAGGAACTTAAAAATATCCGGTAAATTAAAAATAATCGCTTCCTCCAGCAGCATAATATCATGCTGTCCGCTTTTGGAGGGCAGTTCAATGAACCGTCCAACGGCCGTTACCGGTACCTCGATGATCGCAAATTTTTTATCCTGCCGGTTATAACTTTTGCGCATGACAATCCCCAGAAAGATCGATTTGTCCCGGAGGTTCGGAAACTTCTTTATGTTCTCGATCATCAGGGGAATGATGTTAGTGCTTATTTCGGTTTCATAAAATTCTCTGATGAATTTTTTCTGAACCAGGGTAAGCTGTGTTGCATTCTTCAGGTAGATCTTATTACGGTTCAGACTGCGCTGCACGTTTTTCCATACATGCTCAAACTCTTCCTGCTGGGTGTCCATCAGGCCGTGGATCTGCTCCAGGATCTTTTTGGGATTTTTTTCAGGATGCATGTGCAGCTTGGATTCAATGCGCAGCATTCTTTTTAAAGATGCGATACGGACCCTGAAAAACTCGTCCCGGTTGTTTGAAAAGATGCCCAGGAATTTTATACGTTCATTTAAAGGTACGCTTGGATCAGCGGCTTCCTGCAGCACCCGCCCATTAAAAGCCAGCCAGCTGATATCCCTGGGTATAACCTTTTGCATAGTTGTTTTTCGTATATACACAATAATAATACTTTATCGGCAGAATTAACTGGATTTATTGATGTTTGCGCATTTGCTGATTTATTTTTATATTAAATTTTTGATGCCCCTTTTATGAAGGATGGGAACGTTGCAATAAACAGGATAAAGTGCATATACAGATGCGATCATAGAATAGTAGCTAAATTTGTATTTTAAGTACTTCTAATGACAGATGAACGGCAACAGAAATTAGAGACAGTGATCCGCCTGCGCCAGCCCGGATTAGGAATTGTGCTGGAAAATGTGTTCGACCCGCACAACATTTCTGCGGTCATGCGTAGTTGCGATGCGGTAGGTATACAAGATGTCTATATTTTAAACACAAAGATCCCAAGGCATAAGAAGTGGGGCGCAAAAAGCAGTTCCAGCGCAGCCAAATGGTTGTCGGTGCATCAGTTTGAAAACGCAGCCGAATGTTTTGCTGTTTTAAAGAGCAAATATGATCAGGTATTTACGACCCATCTGAGCGCTGATGCAGTGGGGCTGTATGACCTGGATCTTGTCAGAAATGTAGCCCTTGTTTTTGGCAACGAGCGCGAAGGGGTAAGTGAAGAGATCCGGGAGCTGGCAGATGGAAATTTTCTTATTCCGCAGGTCGGTATTATTCAGTCCTTAAATATCAGCGTGGCCTGTGCAGTAAGTATTTATGAAGCATACCGGCAACGTAGCATGGCGGGGTTGTACAGGAGCGAAGGACGCAGTGATTATCATGATCAGTTGCGGCAGCAATGGGGACTGGAAATGTAAAATAAAGATGCAGCCTGATAAATGTAAGCGGAAAGAGATTTGTTCGTTTACAGGCAAAATTCTAAATTCATCATTCAAAATTGATAAAGATATGCCATCATTTGATTTTGCGAGTAAGGTAGATGCACAGGCATTGGACAATGCTGTGAACGTGGTTAAAAAAGAAATTACGAACCGGTTTGATTTTAAGGGTTCACATGTGGTTATTGATCTGGATAAGAAAGCATACAAGATCAATGTAGAAACTGAAGACGATATGAAGATGAAGCAACTGCTTGATGTATTGGTGAGCCGTGCCCATAAACAGGGTATTGCGCCGGAAGCCTTTGACCTGAGTAAGGAGGGAAGCCTGGTGGGAAAAGCCTGGAAAAAAGAAATTGAGGTACGGAACGGGTTGAAACAGGAAGATGCCAAAAAGATTGTAAAGCTGATAAAAGATGCAGGCTTAAAAGTACAGGCCGCTATTCATGAAGAGGTGGTGCGGGTTACCGGAAAAAAGATTGACGACCTGCAAACCGTGATCCAGGCCTCCAAGACCTGGGAGCTGGGAGTACCCTTACAGATAGAAAATATGCGGAGCTGAGAGGCGTTTTGAAAGCGGTGGCAGGGCACGGGCGAGTAAGTTCTGGTAACTGGCAATTGATGGCTGATTGTGCGGTTAAAATTTAATATTTCACATTCTATATTTAATATCCTACCTTTGCACTTCAAAATTTATTAGTAACAGTACGGCCAAATCCGTACAACCTTAAAAATCATACAGTTATGAAGCAAGGTCTCCATCCGGAAAGCTATCGTTTAGTAGTTTTCAAAGACATGAGCAACGGCGAAGCTTTTTTAAGCCGTTCTACTGCCAATTCAAAAGAAACCATTAAATGGGAAGATGGGAATGAATATCCTGTAGTAAAACTGGAAATTTCCAGTACTTCACATCCCTTCTTTACCGGTAAAAATATGCTGGTTGATACTGCCGGTCGTATTGATAAATTCAAAAAGAAATACGCAAAAAAATAATTGGCCGCAGTGTACCTTTTAACCCCACCTGTAACAAGGCTGGGGTTTTTGTTTTTAAAGTGGTTTCTGGTTATCTTAGACACCTCAATTTATGAGCCCGGTTACATTTACCCATAATCATTATCGTGCGGAACGGTTGTTTCCTTTTCATCTGACCACAGCGGTTGAAGCTATTCCATCAGGGATGCTGACCAACCGGAAGCGCTGGGAGCTGGTGGTGGAGCAGGAGCTGCAATCCGGAAACGGGGAAAAATGGGTGATCCCGGCCAATCTGCTGCCTTCGGAAGACCTGATTAGCTTGCTGAAAACATTGAAAGCGGGTGAATTTCTGCACCTGAATGACAGGGAGGGCATTGCTGTGATTGGCTTTGAAAATGATCATGAGGGCTTTTCAGGCCGGCCGGTTGCGGTTTTACCACAGGAAGCTTTAAAATGGCTGGAATTTGGCTGGAATATTTTTGAGCAGAATTCATACCTGCTGCAGTTCGATTTTAACTTATTGACCAAAGGCCGGAGATCGGTCCCTATTCCTGAAGGTAACCGGTTTACCGGTGGGAATGCCATTTTTATTGAGGAAGGTGCATCGGTCCGGTTTGCGTTTATTAATGCGGAAGAAGGCCCGGTTTACATTTCCAGGGAAGCCCTGATTATGGAAGGTGCTTGTATACGGGGGCCTGTCTTCATTGGGAAAAAGGCGGTGGTTAAAATGGGTACCCGTATTTACGGAGGTACTACGGTAGGGGATCATTGTACCGTTGGCGGTGAAATCAAGAACACTGTTTTTTTCCCTTTTTCCAACAAAGCGCACGACGGTTATGTAGGGGATTCGGTAATAGGCCATTGGTGCAACCTGGGGGGTGGTACCAGCAACAGTAATTTGAAAAATACGGCTGGAAATATTAGCGTAGTTTTGCCGTCGGGCGTGTATAAGGCCGGAATGAAATGCGGTGTGCTGATGGGGGATTATACAAGAACGGCTATTAATACCTCTATTAATTCCGGAACCGTTATCGGAATTGGTGCCAATGTTTTTGGGTCAGGATTAACCCCAAAGCTGATCCCGTCTTTTTCATGGGGATACGATGACACGGTTTTATATGAAGCAGAAAAAATCCTGGAGCATCTGGAGCGCTGGATGGGAACCAAACAACAAACGATCACAATAAAAGAAAAAGAGCAGATTAACCATATTTATTATCAAACAAAAACAAAGAAATCATGAGACAGCAAATTGCAGCAGCTAACTGGAAAATGAATTTAACGTATGTTGAGGGCCAGCAGTTATTAAAAGATATTCTTGATGAGCAGATTGAAACCAAAGATAACCAGAAAGTGATCTTTGGAATCCCGTTTCCATACCTCATGATGGCGAATGAAAAAGTAAACACCCTGAAGAATTTTTATGTAGCAGCACAGAACTGCTCCAATAAAAAATCCGGCGCCTACACGGGAGAGGTTTCGGTAGACATGTTAAAGTCGCTGGATATCCGGTATTGCATTATAGGTCACAGCGAGCGCAGGGAATATTTTAACGAATCGAACCTGGATATTTCCGAGAAAGTAGATTTATTGCTGGGAGCCGGAATGAAGCCGATCTTTTGCTGTGGAGAGCCTTTGAGCATCCGGGAAGCGGGTACCCAGAATGAGTATGTAGAAAAACAATTGCAGGAATCGCTGTTCCACATTTCAGCAGATGACCTGAAGACCGTTGTGATCGCTTATGAGCCCATCTGGGCAATTGGCACCGGTAAAACAGCCAGCACAGAACAGGCACAGGAAATGCACGCATTTATCCGTTCTGTAATTGCAAAACAATATGGCGCCGAAGTGGCTGATGCTGTTCCCATTCTTTATGGCGGCAGTGTAAAGGCCGGTAATGCAAAAGAGATATTTTCATGTCCGGATGTAGATGGAGGCCTGGTAGGCGGTGCCTCACTGATTGCAGTGGATTTTGTAGAAATAATTAAGGCGCTGAAATAAGCGCGGGGAGCGTGTTTGAGATCAGGTGCAGGAATAACCTGGCAGGCAGGGGTGAAGTTGATAACAGGGTGCAATGCGTTGTGTATGAAGCCGAAAATAAATGCTACCGATTTTGTTCGTAACATATTTACACTGGCAACCGGAACCTCAATTGCTCAGGTGATTCCTGTTCTTATAGCGCCTGTATTAACGCGTCTCTTCAGCCCTGATGATTTTGGTTTACTGGCGCTTTTTGTATCTACGACCGCATTGCTTTCGGTAATGGTTACCGGGAAATATGAATTGGCAATTGTACTTCCTGAAAAAGAAGAAGATGCACGGAAGCTGGTCCGGCTGGCCCTGTTGATTACTGCGGCATGCTCCCTGTTATTGCTTCTGCTGGTTGTAGTATTGCATGGAACGCTGCTTTCCGTTTTTTTTAAGAAAGAACATACCGGTCAATGGCTGTACCTTTTGCCATTGGCTGCAGGGGCAACAGGTGTCTTTGAAATACTAAGGTATTATAGTATCAGGAAGAAGGCCTATCGGCTGCTTTCAAGATCATTGATCATAAAATCGGCTGCCGGTGCGGTATTGCAGATCGCAGCAGGTATTGCAGGCATGCAGGCGCCGGGTCTGATTGGAGGCAATATACTGGCTTTATTCAGTGGAAATGTCAGTATCAGCAGGCTTTTCCGGGCAAAGGAAGGAGGGGGCAAAAAAGTCTTTTCGCTTACCGCTCTGCGGCCGGTAGCTGCCCGTTACCGGAACTTTCCGAAATATACCATTCCGTCTGCCCTGCTCAATACCGCGTCTGTACAATTGCCCGTGTATGTGCTCGGCGCTTTTTTTTCAAATACGCTCGTAGGATTTTATGCACTTTCCCAGCGCGTGCTGAGCATGCCTATGAATCTTGTTGGCGCTGCGGTAGGGCAGGTGTATTTTCAAAAAGCAGCGGAATGCAAAGAAGATACTGCACAAATAAAAACACTTACCTGGAATTTATACAGGGGGCTGCTGTGGACCGGCGTTTTCCCCATTGCGGCCCTGGTAATATGGGGTGATGTACTATTTGCCTGGGTGTTTGGAAAGGAATGGATCATCGCAGGCAGGTATGCTCAGCGCCTCAGCATCTGGTTTTTATTTGTCTTTATTTCGTCGCCTTTATCCAACCTCTTTTTTATACAGGAAAAACAAAAACAGGGCCTGGTGCTGCAACTGATTATTTTTATTTCAAGGGCAGCCGTACTGTTTTTGTGTGTATGGCTGCATTATGACGCATTACGTACGGTAACCTGCTTTGGTATTGTAGGCGCTCTGCTTTTTTTCTGCTTTATTTTCTATTTATTGGTTACTGCAGGCATTTCGGGCTTAAAAGTATTGGGTTATACTTTTGCCGTAGTTTGCGGAAGTATAGGCGTTTTCTATTTGATAGACAGACTACTATTATTATGGACGTAGATATCCGGTTGCAATATCAGTATGGATACGAATGGTTTTCGAACGATGGTGTATGGGTAAAAGGGTTTGTATATGATGAGCACGAT
>DASVMC010000924.1:0-2788 GCA_036384555.1 Niabella sp.
GAACACCAAAGGGGCAGACGCCGCCCGGAGGATGCCCGGTCATCCGTTCAACGTCATCAAAGGCCAGCATATTGGCTTTAAAGCCAAATTGGGTCTTAAATTTTTTGCTGTCTATTTTCCGGTGTCCAGCCGTTACGATCAGAATAACACCACCTTCTTTATCATACAGGGAAACCGACTTTGCAATTTCGTTCCCGGATACACCCAATGCAGCCGCTGCCGTATCAACGGTAGCGGTGGTTGCAGCCAGTTCAATAATATCATTGTCCTTACCAAATTTTTTTAAATACGCCTTAGCGGTATCAAAACTCATCCTTTGTGTTTATAAACTTTCAAATGTATATTCAGTCTGTCATCCACAAATTACACAAAAGATGATAGAAAACTGAATGGGAATTCATTCTGTCAAAGCCCGTCTTCTATTTGCAGGAGAAAAACAGGTTAAAAGAGCGTTCATATCCCTGTTGGAAGGAGGCAGATAACGTACTTTGACCCCATTTACCCATACCGCAGGAACCAGGGTATTGCGGGTGCATAAAAAACAGTAAATTCGCGGTGTGCATGATATAGAACCATATTACAACTGGCAACACATTTACCTGAGTGAAGAAGACGAACGTTCTCCGTTTTATGGTATCGAACATTCGCAGTTTGAATACACAGACGCTGTGTATAATTATTATATTCACCCTCAATGGGATTATTTCGGCAGCCGCACCCTGTATTTAAAGGTGCTGATGGCGGACTATGAAGAGGGATATGCTGTTATTGAAATGATCGGGGAGTGGAATGATGCAGTAGAGAATGATATTATGACCTTAAAGCGCGATGTGCTGGAAGTATTTATGCAGGAAGGGATCTACAAGTTCATTTTAATTGCTGAAAATGTGCTGAATTTTCACAGCGGCGATAAGGATTATTATGAAGAGCTGCACGAAGAGCTGAGCGATGCCAATGGATGGATCGTTTGCCTGAATATGCCGCAGCAGACGCAATATGATTTTAAGCTGGCCAAACTGAACCAGTATATTGAGCTGATGGAAATTGATAACTGGAGGGTATATAAGCCGTATCATCTTTACAAAAAAATAAATGATCAGTTAACCGCAAGGCTGTCTTGAAAATGAAACAGATCCCCAATTTATTTACGTTATTGAACCTGGTTTTCGGGTGTATCGCTATCAAATTTATTTTACAGCCGGAAACTTCATTCTTAAGCAGTGGCGGAAAAGTAGTTACCTCCGGGATGCTGATAGGGGGCGGCCTCTTGTTATGTGCTGCTATTGTAGATTTCCTGGATGGATTTGTGGCGAGGCTGTTTAAGGCTACGTCGTCTATGGGTGAACAGCTGGATTCACTGGCAGATGCTGTAAGTTTTGGTGTGGCTCCGGGTATGCTCCTTTACCGGTTGCTTCAGGTGGGTTATTCAGATCATCCCGGTGCAACGGAATGGTGGTACTTGCCGGCTATACTCTTTCCCTGCGCAGCAGTCTGGAGGCTGGCAAAATTCAATCTGGATAAAGAGCAGCGCTATTATTTTAAGGGTATACCCACACCGGCAGCAGGCCTGGTAGTGGCATCCCTGCCGGCCATAGCTTATTCCGGGTCTGAAGCAATCAACCAGCTCATTTTTACCCCGGCTGCTATATATGCCACTATTGTTATCATCAGCTGGCTGATGGTAAGTAATCTGCCCATAATCAGCCTTAAATTCAAAGCGTATACGCTCAGGGCCAATACGGATAAGCTTTTGCTGTTACTCATTACGATCATTGCCGTAATAATTTTTAAATGGGCGGCCGTACCTTTGGTATTTGTAGCTTATGTTATTGTATCTTTGATTTTTAAGCCAAATAAAGAAAAAGAAAGAATATGAGCTATACAGCACAGGTGGTTATAATGCCTTTAAAAGAATTACTGGATCCGCAGGGAAAAGCCGTTTTGGGAGGTTTGGGAAACCTGGGCCTTGGAAATATAAGTGATGTGCGCGTAGGTAAAAATATCACCTTACAGGTAGATGCGGCGTCAAAGGAAGAAGCTAAAAGCATTGCGGAAGAGGCCGCAAAAAAACTGCTGGCCAATGCGGTAATGGAGTATTTTGAAGTAACCGTACTGTAGCTGCCGGTTGGGTACCCTGAATAGCAAACCCGCCACCTCATTTTACATTGTTTATTTTATATTTTGCATTTTATATTCCTGAATGCTCTACCTTGTTCCCACACCCATAGGTAATTTAAAGGATATTACGCTTCGCGCCCTGGAGGTACTGAAGGAAGTGGATCTGATCCTGGCTGAGGATACCCGGAACACCTTGCATCTGCTCAACCATTACCAGGTGAGCAAGCCAATGTCTCCTTATCATCAGCATAATGAACACAAAATCCTGCAGCACCTGGTTGACCAGCTGGCTGCCGGAAAAAAAATGGCCCTGGTAACTGATGCGGGCACACCAGGTATTTCGGACCCTGCCTTTTTACTGGTAAGAGAATGTGTGAAGCAGGATATTACAGTAACCGCGCTTCCCGGAGCTACTGCATTTGTACCGGCGCTGGTAAATAGCGGTTTACCTGCTAATCGTTTCTGTTTTGAAGGTTTTTTGCCCCTGAAAAAAGGAAGGCATACATTACTGGAAAGCCTGAAAACAGAGGAACGTACGATGATCTTTTATGAATCACCGCTGCGACTGGTTAAGACGCTTAATGATTTTGCCGGTTATTTTGGAGCTGACAGGGAATGCAGTGTGAGCCGGGAACTTACAAAGCTGTATGAAGAAAATAAAAGAGGCACG
>DASVMC010000925.1:0-2261 GCA_036384555.1 Niabella sp.
TAAATGAATGCAATTTTTCCTTTTTTACCAGGATTGTGCTATTTTTAGAAGATCAGTAAAGAAAGTGACTAAGCCAACGGCAACTGCATTGCTGGATTCTTTACATAACGATACATCATTTTAAACTAAAACGGGTATGAAAACATTACTGTTCCTTCTTATTTGTATTGTGGGGCTGTACCAGCCGGGGTATGCACAGCGCCACCTTTCAGGAAGAGTTACGGATGCTCAATCGGGAACGCCTGTTCAGGGTGTTACCGTGCAGATTAAAGGAACTGCTGCGGCAACTGTAACGAATGAAAGCGGAGCTTTTGAATTTAAGAATGTTCCGGAGAAGCCGGTATTGGTGTTCAGCTCCGTAAATTATATCGGGCGGGAATACGCTGCCGGAGATGAGTCTTCAATCACAGTTACCATGGAATCCAGTAAAACCTCACTGGATGAAGTAATGGTAGTAGCTTATGGCACGGCAAAAAAAGGAACCTATACCGGTTCCGCTACGGTTGTATCTGCCAAAGACATAAAAGATCTGCCCAATACTACTTTTGAGAATGCTCTGAATGGGAAGGTAGCAGGATTGCAGTTCTCCCAAACCTCCGGGCAGGCAGGGTCGGCATCCGATATCAGGATCCGTGGAATCGGTTCCATGAATGCTTCCAAAGATCCGTTGTACGTGATTGACGGGGTACCGGTGATATCGGGTAACAGCGGACAGATGTCGGATTATAACTACACGACGAATAATATTATGAACTCGCTTAATCCTGACGATATTGAATCCATATCCGTATTGAAGGATGCTGCAGCTTCTTCCTTGTACGGGTCACGGGCAGCAAACGGTGTTATTATCATAACCACTAAGAAGGGGAAACTTGGAAAACCAACCATAACGCTGAAAACAACAGCAGGCTTTTCTCCCAGCTGGGCTACGGATAATTACGAGCCTGCGAGTGTTCAGGATCAGGTAAATATGCTGTATTCCGTTTTTTATGATTATAATATAGCCGGTGGTGCAACCGAAACTGCCGCAAGCACTGATGCTATACGTAGATTGAACGGAAAATTTAACCAGCACGGGTATTATTTTGAAGCTCCGGGAACGGGCCGGTATGAAAATATAGCCATAAAGGGAATGACGGACGGTGTTGAAAACCGGGACGGTAAATATTTTGACTGGGATAAAGTACTTTTTAGAAACGGCTTCTTTACCACAAATGATGTTTCCGTTAGCGGAGGAACAGAAAATACAACCTACTTCTCGTCGCTTTCTTATACAAAAGATAAAAACAGGGTTGCTGTCAATGAGCTGGAGCGGGTGGCTGGCAGGGTTAATTTAACGCAGAAGATAGGCAAGCTCATTGAATTTTCAAGCAATGTGAATGTGGCGAAATTCGATAAAACAGGCTTTAATGATTCCAGGAACCTGGGGATGAATTATTTCCTTGAATCACGGAATTTATTATGGCCCTTGTACTGGCCTACAGATTATAAAACCGGTGAACCCTTTACTGACAGATACGGAAGCTATGCTTATAATGATCAATATTACAATACGCTATGGAATGGGAATAGCCGGACTTTGTCTTTATCAGCTATTGAGGGGCTGACGGTTAAACTACTCCCGACATTAAATGTAAAGTCTATATTTTCATATAACAATTCCAGCGTTAAAGATCATTTATATTATAGCCCTCTGCATTTCAACGGACAGGCCTCTGACGGTTCTGTTGATGATATGAATACTACCTATACCAAAATGGTTTCTTCCACCACCGTAAACTATAATGAAAGTTTTGGTAAAAATGATATTGGCTTTTTAGCTGGTTTTGAAGCGGAGAAAAACGTAACGGATTTTCTGCGTGCATCCGGCACTAACCTGGCAACAAGTTCACTTGAAACACCAACCACGGCAGGTAAAACCGTATCAAGTGGCTACAGCTGGGGCAATAACCTGATGTCTGTTTTGTCAAGATTAGAATATAATTATGACCAGCGCTATTATCTTTCTGCGTCTTTCCGGAGAGATGGCACTTCCCGGGTAGCTCCTGATACCAGGTGGGCCAATTTCTGGTCTGTGGCTGGTTCCTGGAGGATTGATAAAGAGGCATTTTTTAATACCGGCAGTGTGCTCAGCAATCTTCGGATAAGAGCTTCTTACGGTACCAATGGTACAATGCCTTCTGACGATTTTGGCTGGCGCTCACTGATCTATTATGATACAAAGTATAATGAGCAACCCGGTGGACGCATTACTGCATTTG
>DASVMC010000926.1:0-3777 GCA_036384555.1 Niabella sp.
TCCCCCATGGAATTACTGCACTGGTCAGCAGCGCTGTAATCATGGCCAGCATCGGGCCTAATATGAATAGGAACCGGGATGAAGCTAATGGAATAATTTCCTCTTTAAAAAAGAGTTTGCCCCCATCTGCCAGAGGTTGCAGTAGACCAAAAGGCCCTGCCCTGTTAGGACCGATACGATCCTGGATAAAAGCCGCCACCTTTCTTTCGCCATATGTAGCATACATGGCTACCACCATTGACAGCGTAATAATAAGCGCGATCAGCACCAATTTCTCAATAATAAAAAACCAATCAATAGCCAGTAGATACATATTAAAAAAATAGCTTGTTAATCTTTTCGTTCCTCAATTAATTTCTTCTTATTGAACACATCACCGGTAGCAGGACCAGGAATTTTGCTCAGGTCAATATCCGGCTCATTTACATCGCTTACGCTGTGAATATCCATTAATAATTTTGGTGCGCGCCCCATTACTTCGTCGATCGTTTCTTTGGGCATATCCAGCACTTCATAGTGATTGGCGCCAATTACGGAACCGCGTGCCACTTTTGTAGGCCCTTCAATGATCCAATCATTTACATCCTTCTTTTCAAAGCGGCATTCATTGCAGATCCAGCCCGTTTTACCATCTTCAGTGGGCAGGATCTCGCCCCACTGATCTTTACGTGCCGTTACCCGTAACACTTCATGACCACGCGCCCACAGCGTTACCTTACCGCTGCACGTCGGGCAGTCACGATGCGCATCTACCGGCTTTGTAAACCACACCCTGTTCTTGAACCGGAATGTTTTATCGGTTAATGCGCCTACCGGGCATACATCAATGACATTACCGATAAACTCATTATCCAGCGATTTTTCAATGTAAGTGGCTATTTCTGCATGGTCTCCGCGATCCAGCACCCCATGCTGGCGTTTATTCGTCAGCTGATCGGCTGTAAACACACAACGGTAGCAAAGTATACAACGCGTCATGTGCAGTTGAATATATTTACCCAGGTTATGCTTTTTAAACGTACGTCTTTTAAATTCATAACGGGTCCCTTCTTTACCATTCTCATAACTCAGATCCTGCAATTTGCATTCCCCGGCCTGGTCACAGATCGGGCAATCCAGCGGGTGATTGATGAGTAAAAATTCCACAACACTGTTCCGGGCTGCAATGGCTTTTTCGCTGGTGATATTCTTTACTTCCATACCATCCATTACCGTTGTACGACAGCTGGCCACCAGTTTGGGCATGGGCCGCGGATCTTTTTCCGAACCTTTGCTTACTTCTACCAGACAGGTCCGACATTTACCACCACTGCCCTGAAGTGGCGTATAATAGCACATGGCCGGAGGTGCCACTTCACCACCAATCAGCCTTGCTGCCTGCAGAATAGTTGTACCGGGGGGTACTTCCAGGGTAATATTATCAATAGTTACCTTGAAATTTGCAGGTGGTTGTTGTTTTATTTCGTCCGCCATAATTATCTTCTTTTTTACTACACGGTTACAGGTTCCGGCACCGCTAACGGGTCTGCATAATGTGCCAATCCGTAATTCCTTTTCTGCGCTTCTTCAGCATGGGTAATATGCCATTCAAATTCATCACGGAAATGCCTGATCGCTGCTGCTACCGGCCAGGCGGCTGCATCTCCCAACGGGCAAATCGTATTCCCCTCTATTTTGCTTTGTATATCCCACAGCAGGTCAATATCGCTCATCTTGCCATGGCCCTGGTCTAACCGCAGCAACAGTTTCTCCATCCATCCTGTACCCTCCCTGCAGGGAGAACATTGTCCGCAGCTTTCATGACGATAAAAACGTGCTAAGGTATAGGTATGTTTTACTACGCACTGATCTTCATCAAACACAATAAAACCACCGCTCCCCATCATGGTGCCGGTAGCAAATCCCCCATCAGAAAGGCTTTCATAATTCATCATCCGCTGCTCTCCTTTTGCCGTTTTCAGTAAAAGGTTTGCAGGCAGAATGGGAACTGATGATCCCCCGGGGATACAGGCCTTCAGGCGCTTGCCGTTTTTAATACCACCACACCATTCATCACTGTAAATAAATTCTTCAACAGATATCGTCATATCTATTTCATACACCCCGGGTTTATTGATATTGCCACAGGCCGAGATCAATTTAGTACCGGTAGAACGCCCCACACCAATTTTTGCATACTCTTCGCCGCCCATATTGATAATAGGGACCACAGCAGCCAGTGTTTCCACGTTGTTTACCACTGTTGGCCGGTCCCAGGCGCCCTTAACAGCAGGGAACGGAGGCTTGATACGGGGATTTCCCCGTTTGCCTTCCAGTGATTCAATCAGCGCGGTTTCTTCTCCGCAGATATAAGCGCCGGCGCCTCTCTGAACATAGATCTCACAATCGAACCCTGTGTTTAAAATATTCTTTCCTAAAAAACCATTCGCTTTTGCCTCTGCTATAGCCTGTTCCAGGATATCCGGGATCCAGGCATATTCGCCGCGTATATATATATAGGTGGTATTGGAACCTAATGCATAACTGGAGATAATCAATCCTTCAATGAGCAAATGCGGAAGAAATTCCATCAGGTAGCGGTCTTTAAAAGTTCCCGGCTCGCTCTCATCTGCATTACAAACCAGGTGACGCGGAACACCTTCCGGCTTTGCAATAAAGCTCCATTTCATACCGGTAGGAAAGCCTGCGCCTCCCCTACCCCTGAGACCACTCTTCTTTACTTCTTCCACCACATCTTCCGGCGTCATCTTTAAAGCCTTCTCAACGCTTCTGTAACCTCCATTCTTCCGGTAAGTATCAAAGTACCGGATCCCTTCAATATGTGCGTTTTCTAAAAGTAATTTTATACTGCTCATTATTTCTTTATCCTTTTCAAAAGTTAAGTTGTGCTACACCTAGCTTTTTGGCTTATCATAATTCAACATCCAGTTAATACCAAACGGATCTGTCAGCATACCAAATTTTGCTCCCCAGAATGTGTCCTGCAAAGGCATAGTAATGATGCCGCCCTCCGTCATTGCTTCAAATACCTGAACGATTGATGCCTCGTCTGAAAAATTCAGCGCCAGGCTTATATTAGATCCATTGGTAACCGGCGCTGCACCCGGGGCACAGTCACTTACCATGAAACGCAGGTCGCCTGCCTGAAACAAGGCATGCATAATTTTATCCTTATGCGTTTCCGGACTTGGAAAATCGGCCTGTGTTTCCCCAAATGTCTGTTTATGTACAATCTGCCCGTTTAATGCTTTTGCATAAAAGTCCAGGGCTTCGGCTGCATTGCCGTTAAAATTCAGATAAGGAGTAATTGCCTGCATGACTTTTTTTAATGGTTCAATTTTTAATGATTCACGGTCGCTTCTTGCCTGCATTCAGCAATAATAGCGTCTACCTTTTCTTTGGTCAGATGTTCTTTGTAAAACTTACCCATCTGCATCATCGGCGCATAGCCACACGCACCCAGACATTCGGCCGTTTTCAGGGTAAACAAACCATCTTCGGTGGTCTCACCCGGTTTTATATTCAGTCTTTCTTCTATATAAGCAATGATATCATCACTTCCCTGGATCATGCAGGGCCCCGTCTGGCATACTTCAAAAACGTATTTACCCAACGGTTTCAGGTTGTACATGGTATAAAAAGTAGCCACTTCATATACTTCAATCGGTTCTATCTTCAATAAAGCCGCTACATAATCCATGGTTTCGGTGCTCAGCCAGCCAAATACATCCTGTGCCAGGTGCAATACGGGCAGCAACGCACTTTTTTGCTTGCCTT
>DASVMC010000927.1:0-5357 GCA_036384555.1 Niabella sp.
AAAAAGATCGTAAACGAACAGGCAGAAGTGTTTTTTAGTGATCATGAGACCAAGCCCGAAGATAATTTCGGGCATGAACATTTTCGCCCGGAAATAGACCGCGGAGCATTGAGAAAAATACTGCTGCATTCACTGCAGCCGGAAACGGTTCTGTGGGATAGCCGCTTTATTGCCATGGACCGGAAAGATGAGGGTTGGCTGCTGCATTTTAAAAACGGAAATACCGTTTACGCAGATATCGTTGTTGCTGCCGATGGTGCCAATTCTAGGGTGCGCCCCTATGTTACCGAATGCACTGCTTTTTATTCCGGCATTACAATGCTTGAAGGCACTATTTATGATGCAAAACATACAGCTCCGCAAATGACCGCATTGCTCAATGGCGGTAAAATAATGGCCTTTGGGAATGAAAGAGATCTGTTAATGGGACAGAAAGGCAATGGGGAGATCGGTTTTTATGCAAGCTTTAAAGCTGCTGAAAACTGGGCTGCTGATAGCGGCCTGGATTTTTCTGACAAAAACCAGTTGCTGGAATGGTTTAAAAACACCTATCCGGGCTGGAGCAGCATTTGGTATGAGCTGTTCGAAAATACAGTACCCCCTTTCATACCAAGACCGATCTATTGTATGCCGCTGGATCAAACATGGGATGCACTACCCAATCTTACCTTGCTGGGCGATGCTGCGCATGTAATGCCGCCTTTTGCAGGAGAAGGCGTAAATATGGCAATGCTGGACGCGCTGGAGCTGAGCGAATGTTTAACGAACGGGCAATACCAAACCGTTCTGGAAGCTATTGCCGCTTATGAGCGCAATATGCGAAAAAGAGCAGCCCTTATGGCAAAGGAATCACTTGAAAACGGGGAACGGATGCATTCAAAAAATGCGTTGTCTACTATGCTGGCATTTTTCAGCGCTCATTAAAAAACGCATATATGCAGCTTCGCTTCTTCAACAAAAAACAGCAGGGCTTCCCGTGTCCGTCATTCCCCTGTCAATATTCTTTGTAATTAGTCTTATTCAGGAATACGGTTTTAAATTCATTTTTTTACGATCTTTATTTTATCAGAATGCTCATTAAGAACCTGCGATAATGGCTGATACAAGTATTGTTCCTTCCTGTCACAGAACCCGCATAGCGCCTACGCCGAGTGGCTTCCTGCACTTAGGCAACGTGCTTTCGTTTATTCTTACCGCAGCGCTTGCAGAAAAACACGGCATTCCCATCCTGTTACGGATTGATGATATGGATCAGCAACGGGTACGGCAGGAGTATGTGCAGGATATTTTTGATACGCTGCAATTCCTCGGGCTCCCCTGGCATGAAGGACCTCAAAACGCTGAAGAATTTGAAAAAACGTATGCCCAGCGCCACCGGATGATCCATTACAATCAACTGTTGGAAACGCTGCAGTCCAGGCACCTGCTTTTTGCCTGCGATTGTTCCCGCTCAATGCTTGGGAAGGAAGCTTATACCTGCCAGTGTCTTTATAAAAAACTGCCATTGGATGCAGACGGTGTCAGCTGGCGGCTGATCACCGATCCTGAGCTGCCGGTTCAGGTGACAGAAAACGGGCGCATCCATACTACCACGCTACCTGCCATCCAACATTACTTTGTGATCCGGAAAAAAGACGGGTATCCTGCCTACCAGCTTTGCTCCCTTGCTGATGATCTTTATTTCGGTGTAGACCTTATCGTACGGGGTATTGATCTCTGGCCTTCCACGCTGGCACAGCATTACCTGGCACAGGCCTGCGATCATCATTCCTTTAGTAAAGCCTTTTTTGTTCATCATGCGCTGTTAAATGACAGTACCGGCCGCAAGCTTTCCAAATCGGCAGGTGCCCTATCGGTCCGGCATTTGAGAGCAACAGGGAAAACACCGGCACAGATCTTTACGCTCATTGCCGGCATGTCAGGTCTTTCCGGCAGTGTGAGCACCTGGCAGGAACTAGGCGTCCGCTTATTAAATGCTCATTCCGGGTTCAAGACAGCGGAAAGCAGCTCTCCTCTTTTATAATACCGAATGTTTTCAGAAAACAGGCTATCAGGAATGATCCGGCTGTTTTTAAAATGCGATAAGATGGAAAGCCACAGTTAGGGATTCCTAGCTGTGCGCAGAATGACGGGAAAAGTAGGGCACGTTCTATCCCTCATTTCGACTGTAGAGAAGAGCTCTCTTTTTAAGTTAGAGATCCCTCCTCTTAATAGTCCCGATAGCTATCGGAGTAGCCTGACATTACTGAAAACGCATTGTTGACACGACACCAGCTGGGGAAGCAGGAACCTGCTTACCCAGCTAATCAGGTGTCATTATGCATACATTTCTGCTCTTAGGTTTTTAACGCGCTCATCTTCCAGGTACTCGTCAAAAGAGCAAAGGCGGTCAATAATGCCCTTAGGCGTTAATTCAATTACACGGTTGGCGACTGTTTGCATAAAAGTATGGTCATGACTGGTCAATAACACAATACCATTGTATACCGTACATTGTTCGTTAAAGCTCTGGATGCTTTCCAGATCGAGGTGGTTGGTCGGCTGATCCAGTACGATCACGTTGGGACTTTGCAGCATCATCTTGCTGACCATGCAACGCACTTTTTCTCCCCCGCTTAATACATTCGTCTTCTTTAGCACTTCTTCCCCGCTGAACAGCATCTTGCCCAAAAATCCCCGGAGGAACGGCTCATCCACGTCTGTAACATGCGATGGTACAAACTGGCGGAGCCAGTCCATTAAGTTTAAGTCCGACTGAAAGAATTTGCTGTTCTCAATCGGCAGGTATGCGGAAGTAACGGTAGTACCCCATTCAAAGCTGCCTGAATTGGCCTTTGCCTCGCCGTTGATGATCTCAAAGAACTGGGTTACTGCTAACGGGTCTTTTGAAATGAATGCGATCTTATCGCCTTTATTTACACTGAAGGTCACATTATCAAAGAGTACGCGGTCTTCAGTAGCTGATCTTAATTTTTCAATATTCAGGATCTGGTTCCCTACTTCCCGGAGGGGCTGGAAAATAATACCGGGATATTTACGATAACTGGGCTCAATTTCCTGGAAATCCAGTTTTTCCAACGCTTTTTTCCGGCTGGTGGCCTGTTTGCTCTTTGACGCGTTAGCACTAAAGCGCGCAATAAAGTCCAGTAATTCCTTTTTCTTTTCCTCCAGTTTTTTATTCTTATCACTGATCTGGCGGGCCATTAACTGCGAGCTTTCATACCAGAAAGAATAGTTGCCGGTAAACACTTTGATCTTCTGACGGTCCACATCGGCCACATGCGTACAAACCGCATCCAGGAAGTGACGGTCGTGGCTCACTACCAATACGATGTTCTCATAGTCGGCCAGGAAGTTTTCCAGCCAGCCGATGGTTTCAATATCCAGACCGTTGGTAGGTTCATCCAGCAATAAGATATCCGGATTCCCGAACAAGGCCTGTGCCAGCAGTACCCGTACTTTCATATTAGACGGGATGTCCTTCATCAGCATCTGGTGCTGCTCATCTTTTACTCCCAATCCGTTCAGAAAGGCCGCCGCATCGCTCTCGGATTCGTATCCGCCCATTTCTCCGTATTCAGCTTCCAGTTCGGATGCCTTCATATAATCATCTTCTGTAGCATCCGGGTTGGCATAAATGGCGTCCCTCCGCAACATCGTATCCCACATCTTTTTATGTCCCATCAGCACCGTATTGAGCACGGTCTGATCATCAAATTCAAACTGGTTTTGTTTTAAAACTGCCATACGCTCACCCGGTGTGATGGATATGGTTCCCTTGTTTGCCTCAATCTCCCCGCTTAAAATTTTCAGAAAAGTTGATTTGCCTGCGCCATTGGCCCCAATAACGCCATAGCAGTTCCCTTTTGTGAAATTCACATTCACATCTTCAAACAATACCCGCTTACCGTAAGCCAGTTTCAGATCTTTAACACTAATCATGAGTCCGTCTTTATTTATCTGTTTTCAAAAAGTGGTGCAAAGGTAACGCAAAGTTGACAGGTGGCGAAGTTTGACCGTTTAAAAGTTGAGCCTCAGCACCTCGTTTATCCTGTATTCCTGTTATTCAGGGCGATAGATCATCAAAAGCCGGTGATGATCCCTAAATCCGCCGGCTTCATACACCCCGCGGGCGCGTTCGTTGTGTTGTTCCACTTCCAGGAAAATGGCCTTCAGGTCATTCTCCGCAGCATATTCTTTTACAAAATTCACCGCATATTTGCCATATCCTTTTCCCCGTGCCTTATCGTCCAGGTACAATTCATCCAGAAATGCGATCCGGCCTCCGAATTCAAAACTGAACAGGAACGCCAGGACCAGGAACCCCACCGCTGTTCCGGTTTCGTCACAGATCATAAAAAGCTGCCCGGCTTCCGGATGCGTCTGAAAATATTGCGTATTTGCTCTTGTAAGGGCTTCATCAAAAGGATAGCTGTCGATAGCAAAAAAGTCACGCTTCATAGCAATGAACCGGTCTGTTGCTGCTGTGGTCAGCGGGTGTATGATCTTGTTATCCATAAAAATAGCTGTTGCTTAAAAAACTGTTGTTCCCGCAAAAATAAAACCGCCCCGGTAAACCAGGGCGGTCGTTGTATTCTTTAAAAGAAAGTGATTAGTAACCCATGCCACCCATATCAGGTCCGCCCGGCATTGCAGGGGCTGCTGTTTTGGGCTCGGGTTTGTCTGCCACCACACATTCGGTGGTCAGTAACATACCTGCAATAGAAGCTGCATTTTCCAGTGCAACACGGCTCACTTTTGTAGGATCGATCACACCGGCTTTGAACAGGTTCTCGTAAGTTTCTGTTCTTGCGTTGAAACCGAAATCGCCTTTACCGTCTTTAATTTTCTGAACAACGATAGAACCGTCGATACCGGCGTTATCGGTCAGGGTACGTACAGGGGATTCCAGGGCACGTTTTACGATCGCCATACCGGTTGCTTCGTCTTCGATCTGGCCTCTTACTTTTACGTCCAGGCTTTCAATAGCGCGGATATAAGCCACACCACCACCCGGTACGATGCCTTCTTCAACCGCAGCTCTTGTTGCATGCAATGCATCATCCACGCGGTCTTTCTTTTCTTTCATTTCTACTTCAGTAGCAGCACCTACATACAGTACCGCCACACCACCGCTTAATTTAGCCAGGCGCTCCTGTAATTTTTCACGGTCATAGTCGGAAGTCGTATTCTCGATCTGTGCTTTGATCTGGTTTACGCGGCCAGTGATATCGGCTTTTTTACCTTTACCACCCACGATGATCGTGTTGTCTTTGTCGATCGTAATAGAAGAAGCCTGTCCCAGAGCAGCCAGGTCAGCACCTTCCAGTTTATGACCCAGGTCTTCGGAGATCACG
>DASVMC010000928.1:0-10303 GCA_036384555.1 Niabella sp.
GAAACGGTTCTTCAATATTTTAACAGCATTACTTATTTGTTTTTTATGGCACTCCTGTAAGCCGGATAAAGCTTTTCTTACGGAAAAACCTGAAACCTTCTATACCGTCGACAACGCTTTTTCAAGTTCGGCACAGGTGGATCAGGTATTGATCAGTATTTACTCCAATATCCGGGAAGCCTGGACCAATCCGAATGAGCAGGCCTGGATGTTTATTTTTAAAGGCAATGGTACGGATGAGTTTGATGTGCCCAGTATCAGAAGAGGCGGCACTTTTAACAACTACGCCAACATCAACCCTGATAATGCCAATTTTTACGATATCTACAGCTTTTGGTATGACCTGATCAGCAAAGCCAATCTGGCTATTTATGCTGCCAACCTGCCACAGGTAAAATGGAGTTCTGATAATGAAAAAAACTATGCCCTGGCACAGGCACGCTTTTTCAGGGCCTTCGCTTACAGGAACCTGGGCGAGGTATTTGGCGGTGTACCCATTGTTACCGAAATTTCCACTACTCCCAAATACGATTTCACCCGTTCAACCCGTGTTGAAACCTACGATTTTGCGATTACAGAAATGGAGGCCATCCTAAATGATCTGCCCGCAACCACGGTGGCCGGAGGACGGCTGGTAAAAGGGGCTGCTCAGCACAATCTCTGTGAACTATATCTTGCAAAAGGTATAGAGCTGGATGCAACGTCCAAAACAGCAGAAGCTCAAAATGCCTACAGTAAAGCAGTTCAGTATGGAAATGATGTAATAGACGGTGGAGTGTATGCATTAATGCAGGACCGGTTTGGGAAACGTGCCGGTGAAGCGGCCATCAGTATTCCGGTATACAAAGGCGGCCTTTACAGTACGGCAAGCATTGTAGATACCGTTCAGCAGACAACCAATGTTTTCTGGGATTTGTTTCAGGAGGGAAATGTGAATTACCAGGATGGGAATAAGGAATGCATCTGGGCGGCCCAGATTGACTATGCCGCTTACAAGGCAGGAGACGGGGAGTCGAAGCTTCCGTATTCCAGGACCTATGGACCGGTATTGAGAGATGGCGCAACAGGCAATTTAACCGGTACCAATGAGGATGTTGGCGGGCGTGGTATTGCGCAGATAATGCCCACCTTTTATACAAGAGATGAGATATTCAGTTCCAAATGGGGTACCGACCTGCGCAACAGTGACGCGGTTTTCCGCCGCCGGTTTAAGGGAAATGTTGCCACTTCTGCCTATTACCGGAAAGACGTTCCCTGGACCGTTTTATACAATGGCAGTGCAGATAATACAACCAATATAAATAACAGCAGCCTTTGCTACCCGGTTTCCTGTAAAATAGCTACCGACAAATATACAGGCATTGCCGATGGAGAGAATATGAGTAACCTGTTTCGTGATGAATATATTATCCGTCTTCCGGAAACGATCCTGCTCAGAGCCGAAGCCAAACAGCGGAGCGGCGATAAAGCCGGGGCAGCCAGTGATATTAACCTGCTCAGGACCCGTGCTCAGTGCACTTACAAGGTTACCGCAGGAGACATGGATGACAATTTCAGTCTGATCCTGGATGAACGGGCGCGGGAACTGATCTACGAAGAGTGCCGGTGGAACACTTTATTAAGAATGGGTAAGCATATTGCGGTGGAGCGGATTAAAAAATATGCCTACTGGCCGGAGGCACAAGCTACTTTAACCTTTAACTTTAATCTTTGGCCCATTCCGCAAAAGGTTATTGAAACCAATAAAGATGCTGTAATAGCACAAAATCCAGATTGGATCAATAAATAACCGGAAATAGTATAATTCTGTAAAATGGTTGTAACAAAAAAGATGCGCCGGCTCGCCTTCCTGGGTATTTGTTTGATCACCGGAACGCAACTCCTGAACGGACAGACAAGTGGTTATGATTTACATACCAGTAAAAATAATCCCGTTGACCAGGTCAGCAAAGGTTTTGTGGCTCCGCCCCCCGAAGCCAGATTACGCTGTTACTGGTGGTGGCTGAACAGCATGGCTACCAAAGCCTCCATTACAAGAGATCTTGAAGAAATGAAAAAAAAGGGCTATGGCGGGGCCTCCCTGGTAGATGCGGGCAGTTCCAATTATCAGCAGGCATTAAAAACAGCGGCCGGGCCGGTTTTTATGACGCCCGCGTGGATGGAATTGTATCAGCATGCGGTAAAGGAAGCCGACCGGATCGGCATTGAACTAAGCGTGAATATACAAAGCGGCTGGAACCCCGGCGGTCCTTTTGTAACGCCGGAATACGCATTAAAAAGAATAGTAACCTCAGATACGGTGATCAGGGGCGGAAAAATGGTAACGGTGTCCCTTCCCCATCCGCCAGAAAAACTCCTGTACCGCGATGTACTGGTACAGGCCATTCCGCGTCCCCGGCAGCAGCTTCCCTTGAGGGACAGTGCCATATCCGACTGGTCATTAAAAACCTTTAACCAGTCCATGGGCGGCGGCGGCATCTACCCGTTATACAAATTCAAAGCAGGTTTTGACACAGCTACTGCTGTCAATAAGATTGAACAACGCCAGATCATTGACATTACCCGCTTTTTTGACGGCAAACAACTTAAATGGAATGCGCCTCCCGGCGACTGGATCATTATCCGCTATGGATGGACCAATACCGGGGTAACCACCTCCACAACAAGCGATGGATGGAATGGCCTTTCCCTGGATCATATGAGTGCTGCCGCCTTCAATTTATTTGACCAACAGGTGATCAGCCCTTTGATCCATGCTGCAAAATCGGCCGGTAACAGCGTCCGCTACCTGCAAACAGACAGCTGGGAAATGGGAGTCATTAACTGGACACAGAATTTTCCACAGGAATTTGCACGGCTCCGGGGCTACGACATCCGGCCTTTTATGCCGGTGCTGGCAGGCTATGTTGTAGAAAGCCAGCAGGTAACCAATCGTTTTTTGTATGATTTCAGGAAGACCGTAGGCGATTGCGTACTGCAAAATCATTACCAGCTGTTTTATAATACGGCGCATAAAAACGGCATGGGCATCCATCCGGAATCAGGAGGCCCCCACTCCGCTCCTATTGATGCCCTGCAGGTAATGGGGATCAATGATTTTCCGCAGGGAGAATTCTGGGCCATGTCCAATACCCACCGGGTAACGGATGCCGCCCGGCTAGTTGTAAAACAGAGCGCCTGTGTAGCACATACCAACGGCAAACGGTTTGTGGCAGCAGAGGGTCCTACAAGCATCGGCCCACAATGGGAGCGCTCTCCCCGGGAACTGAAAAGTAATGTTGACCGTATATTTTGTTCGGGCGTGAACCGTATTGTATGGCATACGTTTACTTCTTCGCCAAAAGAATATGGACTGCCCGGTAACGAATATTTTGCAGGCACGCACATGAATCCCAATGTTACCTGGTGGAATGAAGCCGGAGCCTTTGTCAATTACCTGAACCGCTGCAGCTATCTTTTACAGCAGGGTTTGTTTACTGCAGATGTGCTGTACTATTATGGGGATGACGTACCCAATTTCGTATTCCTGAAGGATGAGTTCCCTCAGTTGCATTTCGGATACGATTGGGACAAATGTTCGCGCGATGTAGTGCTGAAAAGGCTTTCCGTACAAAACGGGAAGATCCTGCTCCCGGACGGCATGCAATATCGTTTACTGGTATTACCGCCGGATAGAGCCATCAGTCTGGATGTCCTCAAAAAAATAGAAACGCTGGTACAGGAAGGACTTACGCTTTATGGTCCCCGCCCCAAAGAAGCAACGGGATTAACCGGCTACCCTCAGAGCGACAGCGAACTGAAACGGATAGCAGATCGTTTGTGGGGCGCTGTTGACGGGGTTGCAGTTACAGAAAAAGTTACAGGCAAGGGAAAAGTGATCTGGGGCAGGGATATCAATTACGTGCTGGCCGATATGAAGGTACTGCCTGACTTTGGTTTTACAAGCAATAATCCCCAGGCCTCTTTCGATTATATTCACAGAAACACCAACGATGCCGATATCTACTTCCTGTCGAACCGCTTTGAATACCAGCAGTACAGCGACTTTGAATACCGCTATTTACCGGTAGCGCCGGACCGCTATGAACAGATCGATGCGCGTTTCCGCGTTACCGGTTGCCAGCCCCAGCTATGGGATCCGATGACCGGTACCATTACCGATATCGCAGACTACAGGGAAGAGGACGGCAGCACGATAATCCCCCTGCATTTTGAACCGGGTGGATCTAAGTTTATCGTTTTTAAGAAAAAGGAAACCGGTGCAAGGCATATTGTAAATGTCGAAAAAGAGGGAGTGAATCATGATAAACATACACCGCAGCAGACCGCTCCTGCAATGTTTGTAAGAGAAGGCGGACGGGTAAAAGCGCAGGTTTTTCAAAAAGGAAGGTATACCTTACACTGGTCTGATGGAAAGCAAAGCAATTTGTACAGCAATGGAGCAACGATGCAACCTGTTTCCGGTAAATGGCAATTAACGCTGGACCCGCATTGGGGCACCGATCAGCTACTGACGCTTGACTCCCTGCGCTCCTGGACCGATTTTGACAATCCAAAAGTGAAGTATTACTCGGGGAAAGGCACTTATACCACCCGTTTTGTCCTGCCCCCATCAGCATTAAAAGGAAGGCGTATATATCTTGATCTGGGGAACGTGCAGGAACTTGCAGTGGTCCGTGTTAATGGAAGCAAGCCGCAAACCCTTTGGTACTTTCCTTTCCGGACCGACATCACCGACCTGGTAAAACAAGGAGCAAACCAATTATCCGTAGACGTGGTTAACCTTTGGGCCAACCGTTTAATCGGGGACCGCGGGCTTCCGGCCGGTGAGCGGCTTACGCAAACCAATGTTGTAAAGTTTGAAAAAGAAAATGCGGAACAATCACTCCGGGTATCCGGCCTCCTGGGACCGGTACAATTGGTGCTGGTACCCGAAGTCATCATAAAATAAGGTACTGGAATAGGCCAGGGCGGCAAAAATAAACCTGCTTTTAGCCCGTTAACGTATAAGCATAAAGCAATGATCTTTCAGCGTATCATACACTTCGGAATCGCGTCTCTTGCCACATTGACACTGGCAATCAATGCAGGGGCTCAAAGCACAACCATCCCTGATGAATTACGGGTAGACCTGCTGCTGAACGCTGATCGGGTATGGCAAAACGGGTTTGCCGTGAACCGGACACTGGAACAGGCAAAGGGAAAGAACACGACCTATCAGACCGCGCGTGTCGGCACTTTACATCCCCGGTTTTCCTGGGTGGTAAACAGCAGTGAACAAGCGGTTTATCAAACTGCCTACCAGGTGCTCGTCGCGTCCTCGGCTCAAAAATTGCAGTCGGATATCGGAGACATATGGAATTCCGGCAAGGTAACATCAGACCAGCAGTTGAATATTGAATACAATGGAGAACATCTCCGCCCCAATACAGTGTATTACTGGAAAGTGAAAATATGGAACCAGAAAGGTGCGCCCACTGCATTTTCAAAGCCATCGGCTTTTTTGACGGACCAGGTATTAAAAGCGTACCAAACACCTTATACCCCCTTGATAAAATCAGTGCAGCAGGCTGTAACCAGAAAGCAGTTGAATAATGGCAACGATTGCTATGATTTCGGGAAAGATGCTTTTGGCCAGTTATACCTGGTGGCAGATGCGCCCGGCGAAAAGGATACCTTGCGCATCCATGTAGGGGAAGCAATTAATGAAAGTGGTGCCGTTGAACGAAACCCTAAAGGAACGATCCGGTACCGGTTGCTGGTGGTGCCTTTACAAAAAGGAAGGCATCGTTATTCTCCTGAATTTACACCGGACAAACGCAATACCGGTCCCAAGGCCATACACATGCCGGATTATATAGGCGAGGTGCTGCCTTTCCGGTATGCAGAAATAGAAAAAAGCGCCCCCGCCATTACGGTTACGGAGCCGGAACGCGCAGCAGTAAACTATCTGTTTAATGATACTGCGGCAGAATTTAAAAGTGCTGATACTTTGCTGAACCAGGTGTGGGAATTGTGCAAGCATACCATGAAGGCCACCAGCTTTACGGGATTCTATATAGACGGGGACCGGGAACGGATTCCCTATGAGGCCGATGCGCTTATCAACCAGCTTTCTCACTACGCCACAGATGCGGAATTCAATATGGCCAAGCGGTCTTTGGAATACCTTATTTACAATGCCACCTGGCCTACGGAATGGTCCCTGCAAAACCTGCAGATTGCCTGGAATGATTATTTATATTCGGGCGATATCCGTACGGTAAAAGAACTGTACCAGGAACTGAAACCCAAATTATTACTGGCATTAGCCCGGCCGGATGGACTGATCAGCACCCGTACCGGTAAACAGGACAGCGCTTTTGCCCGATCGATTCATTTGATCTTTGACGGCAACATCACCCTTAGAGACATTGTAGACTGGCCGCAAAAAGGAGGCTTTGGCTTACCGCCTGATGCACCCGGAGAGTCAGACAGTTTTGAATTTACGGATTATAATTCCGTGGTCAACGCATTTCATTACCAGGCGCTGACCTGCATGCAAAAACTGGCGCAGGCGCTGGGCAAAAAAGAGGATGCCGTTTTTTATGCATTGCAGGCCGCAAAAGTGAAACGGGCGTTCCAGCGCAGTTTTATAGATCCTGCTACAGGAATTGTTAAAGATGGCGAAACCACTGTGCACAGCTCCTTACATGCCAATATGATGGCGCTTGCTTTTGACCTGATACCGCAGCAGCATAAAGCTGCCGTGCTTGCCTACATCCGGTCACGGGGAATGGCCTGCAGCGTATACGGCGCACAGTTCCTGCTAAGTGCATTGTATGATGCTGGTGCCGCCAGCTACGGATTGGAGTTGCTGACGGCTAAAGGAAAACGAAGCTGGTATAATATGCTGCGCACAGGATCTACGATGACTACAGAAGCGTGGGACACTGAATATAAGAACAACCAGGACTGGAATCATGCCTGGGGCAGTGCACCGGCCAATATTATTGTAAGTAAAATAATGGGGATAATGCCTTTGTCTCCTGCATTTGGCACCATTGCAATAAAACCGCAGCCAGGAACGCTTCGCCGGGCTGCAATAAAACTGCCTACCTTGCGGGGAACAATACAGGTGGCTTTTAACCGGACAGCTACTTCTTTTGATCTGGAAACCTGCCTGCCAGCCAATACCCGTGGGGTCATTTATCTGCCCAAACAATCCGGATCGGACCAGGTGTTTAAAAACGGGCAAAAGATCACGGTTCCTTCTGAAGACAATTACTGGATTATTAAAGGCACTCCTTCCGGCAGAACGACCTGGACGGTGCGTTATTAACCATCGGGCAAAGCACACATGTGCTACCTGCCAATAATCCGATCATTTCTGATTGACCGGTGTTTCAATGATCAGGAACTCGCTTTCCTCTTTACAGGTAATATCGATAGCACCGGTATCCCAGATACCGATACCATCGCGCTCCGGAACTTCAATACCGTCAATGGCAATCCTTCCTGAAATCACAAAAACAAAAAGACACTTATTCTCCGGCGGAAAGACGTAACTGATGTGCCCGCTTTTATCAAAGCATCCCAGTGACAGTTTTGAATTCTGGTTGATCCAGCAATGGCCAAATCCTTCTTCCTGTGAAACGATCGTGACCAGTTTGTTCCTGCGCTCTTCTTTCGGGAAGTTGCGGAACTGGTAGCGGGGAGTAATATTCTGCAGCTTGGGATAGATCCAGATCTGCAAAAAGTTCACATCCTCATCACCGATATTATATTCCTCATGCCGCAAACCACTGCCGGCACTCATAATCTGTACACCACCCGCCTCAAACCGGGTACTATACCCCAGCGTATCAATATGGTTCATCTTCCCTTTCAGTAATACCGAAATAATTTCCATGTTTACATGCGGATGAATTCCAAAGCCTTTACCAGGCTGCACATAATCATCGTTAAAAGCGAACAAAGTACCAAATGCGCTGCGCATGGGGTGATAATGATTACTGAAGCTGAAAACGAAATTGCTGCTCAGCCAGCCAATATCTTTTTTGCCGCGTTCGGAAACGGGGAAAAGTTGTGTTTGCATATTATTTAATTTATAAAGGAGTGACCAAAATGTCGTTCTATAATGAATTGCCGTTCTCTCAGATTCCGGATCAGGCGCTGATTTCAGAACGTTATAAAAATTGATTTTCTTGTTTCAGGAATCAGGTTCCTTGTCCGGTGGCCTTTACCTTCTGTATCTTCCACAAGCAGGATGTCACCACCATTGAACACCCGTTTTTCACCTACAGAAGTCTCTATTTCAATGCTCCCGTCAAGCAGGATGATATATTGCCGTTGCGGCGCAGTATGAAAGTCATAATCATACCCCGGTGGCACTTCGCGAAAGATCATTTTCCTTGTTTCCAGCGCGTCTGACAAAAGACCGATATCCCCTTTTTCATTTAAAGGGATCTCCAGCTCCTCAAACCGGCTTTCGCCATTGGCATCACTGTAAATTCTTGTTATAGTAAACATAGAATCGTTCTGTTTATTCAAACCTGCCGGAACACGATCCGGTTTGCCAGCTCTATCTCTTCCTGTATAATGGTATGCCCTATATGATCATACACGTTTTCGGTTACATCCGCTCCCAGGTCTTTAAAGATCCGGGTTGTTGCATGTACCCGTTCAACAGGCACATGAAAATCAGGGTTACTGGTCCCAATAAAGACCGGGGTCCCCTTAAAATCGCCCTTGTAGTTTTCGGGATAAATGGTATCCCCTATAACACCTCCTGTAAAAATAGCCGCACCACCATAAGGGGCTGCATTTCGTGCCATAAATTCCGATGCCAGGCATGCGCCCTGTGAAAAACCCAGGAAATAAATATTTTCTTTAGCCACTCCTTTTGCCAAAGCGTTCTCCACTGTTTTTCCTACAAGATCCAAAGCGGCTGTCAGCCAGGGTTCATTCTCTTTTGGCGCAGCCAGAAACGACTGCGGATACCATGTATTATTGGTGGCCTGTGGCGCCAGCAAAATAAAATCCTTTACGTTCAGGTACTGCGCCAGCTCTAAAATGTCTGTTGCGCCTGCGCCCCTTCCATGTAACAGGATCAGGGCTTTTGTACCATCCGGGTTTCCTGCTTCTACAATAATTTCTTTATGCATACATTTTCTTTTTATTGAAGCGATGTCATCCTGCTCATTAATCCAGTTCCGGTAATCTTTTTTCTATTGCTGCTCTTGCCGGTTCATACTGCTCCGGCAATTTCAGATCGCGGCCTAACGCCTCCAATGGTTCATCAATAGTGAACCCGGGATTATCGGTTGCTATTTCAAACAATACCCCGCCCGGTTCGCGGAAGTATAAACTGAAAAAATAATCCTGGTCAATTTTCGGCGTTATCTGCAAACCGGAGCTCAATACTTTTTCCCGGTAGTTCATTTGGGTAGTATCATCTTTTACACGGAATGCGATGTGATGATTGGTACCGGCAGCATTGTATCCCCGCCGGCCCTTTTCATCCACCACAATATCAATGCTATTCGCTTCAGCAACGGCGTCCGTCTCAAACCGATACCGGTTTCCTTCCTGCACCGTTTGAGTATACCCGAAAATATCCGTCAATACTTTTGCAGTGGGTTCCAGTTGTTGCAAAGTAAGGGTGGTATTATAAAAGCCCCGGACAGCAGCACGCGCTGTTACATCATCTGTGGCCCACGGCTTACGGCTGTCGCCGGTTTTTGGAGTAACCAGGGTCAATTCCAGTCCGTCGGGGTCTGTAAAAGGCAAATAAATCTCGCCAAAACGTTCCAACGGTTCAGCAGTGGCTACTTTAAATTGTTTAAACCGTTCCTGCCAGAACGCCCAACTTCCTTCGGGCACAGCATAGGCAATTTCCGTAGCCATTCCAACCCCGTTCTTTCCCTTTCCAATTCCTTCCCAGGGAAAAAAAGTGAGAATGGTGCCGGGCGCTCCGTTTTCGTTCCCGAAATAAAAATGATAGGTACCCGGATCATCAAAGTTTACGGTCTTTTTTACAAGACGCAAACCCATAACCTTTGTATAAAAATCATAGTTGCGTTGTGCGCTATTTGCGATGGCTGTAATATGATGCAAGCCTAAAATTTTGTCTGCCATTTTGTTTCCTTTTTTTATTACACAAAGTAATCCCGTTTCTTTTCCATCACAATTAATGTAGGACAAGTTTTACTTAAAAACGCTGTACCGGCGCTGGTACTATACTTTTTGCCCGTGCACAGCAGGCCGGCGGTCTTTATAATTTGTGCATTTGCTGACCAGCAATCATCAGCTAAAGCTTTTT
>DASVMC010000929.1:0-1968 GCA_036384555.1 Niabella sp.
TAAAAGCGGGGTCAGAACTCAATCCCCTTAAAGCTTTCCAGTTCTTTTGCCACAGCAGTAAGGAACGTAGCCCCTAAAGCACCATCTACAACGCGGTGGTCATAGCTTAAACTAAGCACCATCATATGGCGGATGGCAATACTATCGCCCTGGGGCGTTTCTATTACAACCGGTCGCTTTTTTATGGCACCAACGGCAAGAATGGCTACCTGAGGCTGATTAATAATAGGTGTTCCGGCAAGACTGCCAAAGCTTCCTACATTCGTCAATGTAAAAGTGCCCCCCTGGGTATCCTCTGCCTTCAATTTATTATTCCGGGCTGCATCTGCCAGTCCGTTTACCCGCTTTGCCAGACCCGTAAGATTCAGCTGATCTGCATTTTTGATTACAGGAACAATCAAATTGCCATTGGGCAGGGCTGTAGCCATACCAATATTGATATTTTTCCTGATCAGGATCTTATCGCCCTCAATGGAACTGTTAATGAGCGGAAAACGCTTAATGCATTTAGTTATCGCTTCAATGAATAACGGAGTAAAAGTTATTTTGGTCCCTTCTCTTTTTTCAAAGTCCTTCTTTACTTTTTCGCGCCACAGGACCATATTTGTTACGTCGGCTTCTGAAAAACTGGTTACATGAGGACTGGTATGTTTGCTGCGGACCATATGCTCGGCAATGAGCTTGCGCATGCGGTCCATTTCAATGATTTCAACGTTGTCGCCCGGGCTGCTCCAGTCGGTGGGGGCAACTTGCTGCATTTCGCGTTGAGATACGGCAGGCACAGAAACGCCGGGTACGGTAGAAGAGGATTGATTTGCCCCTGACTTTGCCCTGGATGCAATATAACCGAGGATATCATTTTTGGTAACCCTTCCTTCTTTCCCCGTGCCGGGAATTTTTTCCAGCTCGCTCATTGAAATACCTTCATTGGCTGCAATATTCAATACCAGCGGCGAATAAAATTTATTGGGAGCCGCTGGGCTGCTGATCGCTTCCCCGGTGTTTATTGCTGAAGAAATAACTTCGGCTTCCTGTTCTTTTTCGGGTGCGACCGGTACTGCGGCTGATTCCTGAACAGAAGCTGCAGCTGTTTCAGATTTTCCTTCTGCCCTTATTCTGGCGATGACGGTACCTATAGGAACCACATCGTTTTCATTAAACAAAATAGCTTCAATGATTCCTGCGGCAGTACTGGGCACTTCACTGTCCACCTTATCAGTTGCAATTTCTAAAACGGTTTCATCCATTTCCACTTTGTCGCCCACCTGCTTTAACCATTTTAAAATGGTGGCTTCCATAATACTTTCACCCAATTTTGGCATCACCAAATCCTCTAAAGCCATATTATAGTATTTTTAAGAAATAAAGTTATTCAAACTCCGCTGAGTAACAAAAATAGGTATTTGAGTGCTAACTTTTGTTAGTGGATGCGGATTGACAGGTAATTGTATTGCCGCTGTCTTACAAAAGTGCCCCTGCTGTATCAGTGCAGCTATTGATTTGTTTCTTATTAAGTTATAACTGTATGATTTACGGCAGCAATGACAAAAGGCGGCTGTATTGCTCAGGTATCTAAATCATAAGAGCCCTTCGTCGGCAAAGCTGTAATAACCGGTATCACTCACAATAATATGATCCATTACTTTTATATCAAGCAATTTGGCTCCCTCCTTTATTTTATTGGTCAGCAATTCATCCGCTCTGCTGGGCAATAAATTACCGGAAGGATGGTTATGCGCCAGTATAATTCCGACGGCATTCTTTTCCAGGGCTTTTTTCAGAATGATCCGCGGATCTGCCACTGTACCGGTAATGCCCCCGGCGCTGATCACTTCGTAATGAACGAAATTGTTATTCTGGTTCAGGTATACAGCAGCAAAAACCTCATGCAGATAATCTTTTAATTTTGCCTGAAGGTACTCGCCGATGTGTTTGCTTCCCGCGGCCATTTGCTGCCGGGTAGGTTTA
>DASVMC010000930.1:0-2428 GCA_036384555.1 Niabella sp.
GGTTAGAGCACCTGACTCATAATCAGGGGGTCCCTGGTTCGAGCCCAGGTGGGACCACTTAAAAATCAAGCAGTTACAAAATCGTAGCTGCTTTTTTTTACCCCATTGATAAACAATGTACAAACATTTTAGGCTGAATTATAACAGCAGAATAAATTACTGCAAAAGCCTTCAGTTGCCATTCTTTTAAGTATTGCTCATCATCCGTACCATTCCGCTATAAGGCTCAGGATCCTGAACAGGACTTTATTACATTCCTAACGTATTCATCAACTCCCTTGCTGCCGCAGCTCCGGCACGATTGGCACCAATAGTAGATGCTGAAGGACCATAACCTACCAAATGAATACGGGGTTCTTTGGCCACCATGGTCGCTAATCTTCCGGTCATGATAATACCACCGTTTTCCTCCCTGGGCAAAACAGGCTTTAAATGATCCAGCGCGCTTTTAAAACCGGTGTTCCACAGGATAACATCTGCTTTTTCTTCTCTGCCATCTGCCCATTTTACACCGTTCTTTGTAATCTCGCTAAACATAGGGAACCTTTTCAGGACGCCTCTTTTTTTCATATCCATCACTTCGGGCGAAGCAGGTAAACCTGTAACAGCAACCACGGATAAAGGAGGTAACCCCTTTCTGACTCTTTCTTCCACCAGGGCTACCGCATTATGGCCGGCTACATCATCAAAAGGGCCTTCTCTGAATTGCGGCGGGCGCCGGGTTACCCAGGTGGTGGTCGTAACTTTTGAGATCTGATCCAATAACTGAATAGCGGAAATGCCTCCTCCTACTATAATAACATGCTTGCCTTTAAAATAAACAGCCGTTTTAAAATCTTTGGTATGTAACTGTTCCCCCTGAAAAAGAGCCGCACCCGGATATTCCGGAATATAAGGGTTTTCCCAGGTGCCCGTTGCATTGATAATACCCAGGGCAGCAAACAACGTTTTAGAAGAATCGATATAAAACCGGTCCTGATGGAAATAGACCTTTTCAACAGTTAGCGGACGATATACCCGGATACCCATTTTCTTTTCGTACAACTCATAATAATGCGGCACGGCTACACTGGCCTGTACTTCCGTATCTTTTGTATCAATCGTTGCTTCGAAAGACATGCCGGGTAAATCATGGATCCGGTTGACCGTACTCAATGTAAGCGAAGGCCACCGGTATTGCCAGGCACCGCCGGGATGCGGAGCTTCGTCAAGGACGATGAAATCCCGGCCCATTTCCAAACCCTGTTTCTTTAAATGATAGGCCGCAGATAATCCCGCTTGCCCGGCGCCTATTACCGCAATTTTGGTTTTGTATCGGATCTTATTTACCATCAGCCCTCCGTTTACCGCCAGCCCAGTCCGGGTGCCACATGTTCCAGTATAGCAGAAAGTACATGAACATTATAATCCACGCCCAGGGTATTGGGGATCGTCAATAGAACAGTATCTGCTTCCTGAATCGCTTCGTCTCTGGCCAGTTCTTCAATCAGCTGATCGGGTTCTGCGGCGTAGCTCCTGCCAAAAATGGCACGTTTGTCTGCTTCCAGAATACCGATCTTGTCGGTCCTTTCTGCCTCCTGTCCAAAATAATACCGGTCCTGGTCATTTACCAATGCAAAAACGGAGCGGCTTACCGAAACCCTGGGCTCATGCGGATGACCCGCTTCTTTCCATGCCTGTTTAAACAACCGGATCTGTTCGGCCTGCTGTACATGAAACGGTTTGCCGCTTTCATCAAATTTCAGCGTGGAACTTTGCAGATTCATCCCCACTTTTCCTGCCCAAACCGCTGTAGCATCTGAAGCAGATCCCCACCAGATACGATCCCGCAGGCCCGGCGAGAACGGTTCCAGGCGCAACAGCCCGGGCGGGTTCGGGAACATCGGATTAGGATTGGGCCGGGCAAATCCCACACCCTGCAATTGTTCAAAAAACTCCAACCCTTTCCGGCGACCCATATCGGCATCGGTCTCCCCTGCTGCCGGTTCATAGCCAAAGTAGCGCCACCCCTCAATTACCTGTTCGGGCGACCCTCTGCTGATCCCCAGTTGCAGACGGCCGCCGGCAATCAGATCGGCAGCTCCGGCATCCTCCACCATATAGAGTGGATTCTCGTACCGCATATCTATCACACCCGTGCCGATTTCAATTTTGCTGGTTCTGGCGCCAATAGCCGCTAATAAAGGGAACGGGGATGCCAATTGCTTGGCGAAGTGATGGACCCGGAAATAGGCACCATCCATACCGATCTCCTCTGCGGCTACAGCTAAATCAATAGATTGCAATAAGGTATCACTCGCTGTTTTGCTGTTATAAGCGGGGTGGTTGGCCCAATGCCCGAACGATAAAAATCCTATTTTTTTCATCTGTTATTTATTTTTCCTGGTGAGGCAGACCGCTGGTCGTCTCTTTTATTACCTAATACCCG
>DASVMC010000931.1:0-2139 GCA_036384555.1 Niabella sp.
TCATTATCTGGTTCCGGTTTTACCGCGTGTATCAAATCCGGGTACTTCATGGCATGCTGAATAAAAAATACCGGAATATTGTTACCAACCAGTTCGTAATTGCCTTCAGTAGTATAAAATTTTACAGCAAAGCCGCGTACATCCCGGGCAAGATCCGTGGAACCACGGAAACCCGCTACCGTTGAAAAACGAACAAACACCGGTGTTTCCCTTGTTGTATCAGTTAAAAATCCCGCTTTGGTGTATTTTTTTAGGGACTTTGTCAACTGAAATGTTCCATGCGCACCGCTGCCGCGTGCATGAACAATGCGCTCGGGAATTCGTTCATGATCGAAGTGCGTAATTTTTTCCCGTAAAATAATGTCTTCCAGGAGCGTACCACCGCGTTCTCCTGCCTTAAGAGAATTGTGGTCATCATTCATTTTTAAGCCCTGGTCCGTTGTCATAAACTGGTTGGCCGCATCAGTGGTATATGTTTGCAGGTCGGCCGTTTTTGAATCTTTTTTTGAGGAACGTTTAGCCATAATAAAATACGGTTGTTTTTAAGTTAGAGATTATACGTTCTAAGTTACACCAGATTTTTAAAATATCTGCTCCGGAACAATTCTATTTTCTCATATTTCATAGTTTCCATCAGAAGAGACCGTCTGCCTCAGCTGTTATTAAACCTAAGGTATATTTGAATGCCTGTCCTGATTAATGTGATAGGTATAATTGGGACTGATCACAATATCATTGCAATCAAAATGCTTAACAATGCCATTTTTATGCATTGCCACCACCCAGCACGTATTCTGATGCATTCCATAATCAATGATAAATAAGGCCTGACCACGCCCTAACGGCGTATCCACCATAATAAAAGGATTCAACTGTAAAATCATTTTGTTTTAATAAATGGGTGAGCTGTCTTTTGAAGAACGGTTACGATATAAAGCGCTTCCGATCTGCAAGGATCCCGAATGGGTTGCATCTTTTAAATGTACATCACGGTAAGCATTAGCATCTGCTATAAAGCCGATGCCGGGTGTCTTTTTTAATTTAATATTTTGGATCATTGTTTTTAATAGAAATTCGCTCTTAAATAAATTTTTCCTTTCATCAGGGTATTAAAAAACGGGCAAGAATTATCTCCAATGTTTATGAGCTTAAAAGCAATTCCGCATCCAGAAAAAATGTTCAGTTAGAGTTATATTTTCTTTATTCTTGATTTTCAATATATTATGTCGGCAAATGCTTGTTTAATAGGTTTATAGTGTGAAATGGGTTGTAATAAAATGACCCGATTGTATTGCAATCTATGGTTTTATAAAAAGAGGAAGAGACAATGGAGATGGCGGGCAGGGTACAAATGTGCGTAATATGGCATCTTGCTGATCATTACAAGCGCGGGGATCTGCGAAAAAGCTCGCTTTATGAAAGCGCTGCGAAAAGTAATAAATACCAAGAAAAGATACGGGCATTCTGGTTTGATATCAATCCTATTCTGAACAAGTACCGTTAAATAAAACCCTGTTTTATTATTTTATTTTTATCCAGGCAGGAGCGTGGTCGCTGGCATGTTCCCATCCTCTGACTTCCTTGTCAACTTTAGCTGCTGTCAACTTTTCAGCAACCATCGGACTTAATAAAAAGTGATCCAGCCGAAGCCCCGCGTTTCGTTCGTAGGAATGTCGAAAGTAATCCCAGAAGGTATAGATCACTTCATTGGGATAAAGCATTCTGAATGCATCGGCCCACCCTTGTTTTAGTAATCTCTGGTAAGCCGCCCGGATCTCTTTTCTAAACAGCGCATTTTCCAAGTATTTTTCAGGCTTATAAACATCGAGTTCTGTAGGCATAACATTGTAATCCCCGGCAAGAATGACCGGCAATTCCATCGCCATAAGCCGTTTAGCGTGCTTTGTCAGACGGCTAAGCCATTGTTTTTTGTACTCGAATTTCGGGCCCGGGTAAGGATTGCCGTTGGGCAGATAAATGCACCCAATTACCTTTTGCTAGGTAATCGCCTCAATGTATCTGCTGTGCGTATCGTCGGGATCTCCCGGAAGTCCCCGCATCGTTTCCTGAAGTTCAGACTTTGATAGTATTGCTACTCCGTTCCAGGATTTCTGACCATGCCAGATCGCATTATACCCG